>JAZUFN010000253.1:0-10649 GCA_045640725.1 Lachnospiraceae bacterium | reverse complement strand
GGGAATTCTGGCCTGGTTTGCTGCCACTGCAGCTGCTGCAAAAATCTTGTCTACCTGCTCCTGAGTATAGGTCGCAAAAACAGCCTGTGCTTTTCTTACTCTCGCAATAGCCTCTGTCAAGGTCTCTACGGAGTCTACAATTTTGTAGTTCTGGTTGTCCATAATTTTTCTCCTCTTCTTTAAACGATATAAGTTAATCTCACATCGCAAAATTTGTTAATTTTCTATCAATGTTTGTTAAAAAATTATCACAGTTTGTCTTTCTTGTCAATAGGTCTTTGATATTTTTTTAACATTCTTATTAACAAAAATTTTATTCTCTTGGCTCTTGCATTTTTTTGGCTGGGATATTATAATTTATATGCATAGTATGTATACGTATTATGCATTATAGTTATATCTTATGAATAGTAGGAGAGTAGTAGCCGTGGATGAAGCCTTATCTTTATCTTCATACCTTGTTTTTAATACAGTAGCTAAAAGTGGCAATATTTCTGCTGCTGCCAAGGAGCTGGTTTTATCTCAGCCTGCTGTCTCCAGAAGCCTCAAAAAGCTGGAGGATGGCCTTGCCGTCAAGCTCTTTGTCAGAGGCTCCAGAGGGGTTCGTTTGACCAATGAGGGTGAGCTTCTTTACGCTCACACCCGCACTGCTTTTGACTCCATTACCGCAGCTGAGAACACATTGCGTCAGGCAAGTGTATCAGGCTTTGCCACCATCTCTTTTGGTATCAGCGATTATCTGTGCCGTTATTTCGGTAGCCCTTTTATTAAAGCTTTTTTACAAGCCAATCCCAGAATTAAATTTGATTTGCATACCGGTTCATCACCGGAGCTTTTTCGCATGGTGGAAGATGGTGCCCTGGAGGCAGCCATTATATGTAAGCCCTTGTCGGTACACCGTTTGGAATATTTAGAGCTCACCGAACTACAGGACATATTCGTAGCCAGTCCATCCTACATGAATCTGGTGCAGTCACTTCCTTCCGGCGACTTATTTGAAAAATCAGCCTTATTACTGCCCAAATCAGGTACCGCCAGCAGTAATTTTTTGCATTCAGCTTTTTCATCCCATCTTTTATCGCCGTCAGGCATTACAGAAGTTGCCAATCCGGATTTGGCCTTGGATTTCGCACTTTCAGGTCTGGGCATCGCCTTTGTCCCTCTAATTGCAGCTGAAGACGCAATAAAAAAAGGCACTCTTGTAAGAGTACCTTTTGTAGAAGAATTGCCTACCCGCAGTATTGGTATTGTATATAAAAAAACCAGCACCCAGACCCAGGTGCTTAACAGTATCATAAAACATGCTCAGGAGGATAGCCTATGATATCATTTTTAAATACCCATCTTAGTAAAAAACAGAAAATCAGGCTTTACAGGCTTTGCCTTTTACTGGACGATATGGATTTCGGCTACCTTCGCCCCGTATTTTTAGGCACATTGCTCTGCTCTCTACTGATAGTTGGTAGCATTTATCTTCCATATTACCAGCTGTTAAGCTCATTGCAGATTGCCCTTTATATGTTTTTGGTAGTATTTGTGGCTATAGCTTTCTTAATCTATCTGGTGCCTTATCTTAGAAAGTTCAGGGCAAAAATCAGAGTGAAAATGAACAGGCGCAGAAAAAGAGCCACCTTCACCCTTTTCGTATGACAATGGGAGTTTAGCATGGTCCCGGTGCTCCGCAACAACAGTTGCAAAGAAGGCACCACAGGCATGAGCTGCCCCAATCTATCCCACCTGACTCATAATGACCAGCCTGTGACCTGTACCACTGGCCACCATTGGCCAAAGTATTGTAAAGCTCTGAATAATAACTGTTACCAGGTTCCATCTGCATGGCTGTTTGTGCATGCTCCAAGGCTGTGGCATTGCTGCCCATACCTGCATTAGCTATTGCACTGTAATAATACCAGGCGGCAGAACGCTCGCCTGCAGGCACATTTGACAATGTATTAAGTGCCTCCTTATATCTGCGGGCATTTATATAATTCATAGCCGCTCTCATATAAGGTGCATCGTTTGGCTCCCAATTATTTTGGTATGTTCTTTCCGAATAGCCGCCGAAATAACCACTGCTATAGCCGCTCTCTCTTTCCTTTACTATCTGCTCATACGCAGCCTGGACTTCTTTAAATTTTTCTTCTGCCGCATCTTTATTTGGATTATTAATATTTGCATCAGGATGATACTTTCTTGATAAAGTCCTGTATGCTTTTTTTATTTCGTCCATGTCAGCATTTTCTGCCACACCCAGGACCTTGTAGGGATTCATCATCAGTTTATCGTCGCCTCAGGCTTTTTCGCCTTTCTCTCTTGATTAATTTTTATAAAAACGCCGGAATACAGCGTATTTCTCAGTATCTCAATATTATCTACCAAGGGCAGTCTTTCAAAATACTTAGCTGCCTCTGCAGCCATCATAGTCAGCAGTTCCTTCCCATATACCTTTATATCTATACCGGAATGGCTCTTCTCATACTCCACTAAAGGATTATATGCTCCCTTTTTTTTGTCTTTCTCGTAGTCATCATATGCATCTGCCAGATAGACAAATTTGCCTATGAAAAAGCCAAGCCCCTTTAAATCACGACTCCACTCGTCCTCGCGCCAGTCATACACTTCAGCCAGCATCCTGCCGGTAAGCCCTGCACACAGATCCATATCTGCACTTTGCTGCTCTTCCGCTTCATGTAATGCCGCTATATAATCAGCCACGGCCTTACTTTGCCTGGGATATAGTCTATCTATTCTTTTTTTCCTGGCTTTTAACAAAAGACTCCCCAAAAATCCGCCCAAATTGCGCTCGTCATGCCATTTGTCCAGCAGATTATCATAAGCCAAGAGAATATTCATCTGCGCAGCATACTCTGATGCGTCCGACTCTACTACCCAGTGTTTTTTAAATGGATGTAACATACATCGACGCTTGCCCAGATAGCGCTTACCATCATAGAGACTGTCCAAAAGCATGGTGAGAAAGGTCATATCATACGACAGTGCTAAACGGCCTGCTCCTACCTGTTTACCGATTTGGTGACATAGGCCGCAGTAATAAGCGTGATAGGTCCGTTCCTCTTTTATTTTCAGTTCTTCCCTGTTGGGCATCACATATCCAAACATTATTTCGCCTGTCTTTTTCCGGTGTATCTAACAAAGGTATGACCACAGTTTTTGCAGGTCAACTCTACTTTACCATGATTTTTAGGGACGCGCACTGTTTTTTTGCATTTTATGCATTTAAAATACTTATATGCAGGATCACGCACAGGACGTACCTTGGCAGTCCTGGCCCCTGTCTTATAGCTTTTTTCACCTGACGTATAAGATTTTTTTCCCTTAGCTTTACCAAACAGCCTGTTTTTAATCTCCATATACTTGAGATTTTCTGCGGATCTTTTATATACATTTTTAGACATCATACGTAAAACAACCAGCACAAACATAACCGTAGAAAGCATACTGACTGTAAGCCCTACTCCCGGAAGCCTTCTGAAAAAAGCACCAAACAGATATAAAATCAGCCATGCCGCCATAAGGAATTTGTTAAGGCTGTCCATCTGGCCATATCTTCCATACATAAATCTTTGAATTTTTTCCCAAAAAGAACCTCTGTTATTCATTCTATCTCCTTACACTTCGTCATAAATTACATCTGATTAATAGGGCATTCTACACTTCCTTTGTGTATATTCTGTGATAGTTTCCGTACATATGACACCCATGACACAAAACATAAAAAGAGTGCTGATTTCACGCAACCAGCACTCTAATTCTACGCTAATGTAACACAATTTTCAAATGTTTCTATAGCTTTTTCCAATTCTTCTTTTGCTTCGCATTCTCCCAAAGCCACTGTCATTTCCTCTGAAAGTCTTCCCGAAACATTTTTAAAGTACCGCTCATCAGTGGAAGTTACTTTTTTCCCCTGAAGGGCCCGAGTCTGCTTTCTCATGCAGAGCGTCTTTAAAAGCTCCATCCATCTGGCGTAATCCAAGGAAATCATTGCATCACGATATATAGCCTCGCACTGTTTCTCATTGGTAATGTCATACTCTTTAAAATCGTCCAGCTTCTGCAGAAGATTAACCATTTCCTTATGCGTCATAACCGGGCGAAGCCTTATATTGTCTGCATTGGTAGGTAAATAAATCTTACTGTTCACATTATTGATGGGAACCATAAGATAATAAGTCAAATTTTTATCAAAACCGGGGACATCGGACACGATATCTTCTACTCGGCATACTCCACTATTGCCGTATTGTAATAAATCACCTTTGTTAAACAAGACATCCACCTTTTCCTTTCTTTTTGTCCCCTATAATAAAACCTATCTCTAACTAAAAACACCCAAATACATTATAGCATAATCACTCTCGAAATAATAATTAAAAAACCTAAAATTTTCTAATATTTATTGTGCATTTTAACGTTTTTTTAAAAAAACAACCCTGTTTTTCTGAAAAAACAGGGTTAATAAAATGTCAATCTTTTCCGTCACGTCGCTCTATTTCTTGTTTTTCTTAAGGTAATCAATCACCAGATCTCTGGCAAAAATATCTCCCGGCAGCTTCTCAATAATAGTCAGATTATTGGGCTTATAGGTGGCTGTATAAGAGTCTACTACTATGTAGTATGTGCCGGTAGGATTTATTCCTCCCTTAATAACTTCACCATAGTCCTCATAGTAAATAACATATTTTGCATTTTCATAAAAATTATTATTGAGACTGGTACCGCTGACAGAACATAAGCATATTTCGTTATCGAAGGGAAGTACAGCCTGCACATCTGCATATGTTACATCGCCCTTGTAGATATTGTACGGCTTTCTGGCATTTATATATCCTCCCGCCAGGGTAATATCGTATTTATTTCCCCATACTTCCAGCCCCTTCTTGTAGTAAAGCATGGCTACCAGATTGGCTATACCTTCGCTGTCAATATTATGATCCGTATAACCTAAAACAGCGTTTACATCGCCTATCTGATCCTTGTATTTGTCCAGCAGTTCAGTCACTACTTCATCGCTGGCATAACCGGCGTAGGACGACTTATTTACTATATTGCCTTCAATACTCTTCTTATTATTGGCAATATTATAATTGATATCAATATGGCCCAGTCCGACGCTGTTTTCACCACCTGCCTGAATATGGTACACACCGTAGTTATCCTTTAGTACGTATTCTTTGTGAGTATGTGCTTCGAAAACTGCATCTACATAGCCGTTGGAAAGGCTTAAATCATAATAAGCAGACAGCTTATTTTCTGAGATGGTTCCCACCTTGGAGCCGGAGGACTGTCCATAGCCATCATGGATAGAATAGATAATAATATCAGCACCTTCTGCTCTAAGTCTGTCTGACTCATCTTTAACCAGCTGTGTCAGCTCATTACCCACCTTAAAATATATGTCCTCAGTCTTATCGGCTTGAATAGACGAATAGCAGTCACCAATAGCTCCGATAATGCCCACTTTCACGCCCGCTCTTTCCACCATGACGGAGGGCTGACAATAATCTACGAGCTTATTGGTAGCCTTAGAATACACGTTGATAGCCAAAAAAGGAATATCGAAATTCTTGGAATTTTCCTGTATTTTCTCTGTCCCCCAGTCAAACTCGTGGTTACCCAGAGTCATAGATACAAAGCCCACCTTCTGCATCCATTCAGTCAGCATGGCTCCTTTAGTATTATTGGACTCAGATGAACCCTGCCATGTATCTCCTGAAGAAATGAGTATATTATTAGGATCACTCAACTCCTGCAGCTTAAAAAAAGTGGTCATGGTATCAACGCCATTTTTATCATTTTCACCTGAGAATCTGCCATGTAAATCATTAACAGCGTAAATATCTATATTGACAATAACGCTATTTTTGCATTTATCGCAAATGCCGTTATTGTCGGAATCCTTATGCTGACTGCAGGGTACACTATTACCGCAGGCAAGGCCTGAAAAAGCCAAAACCAGCATTAATAGAAGGGCTAAGAATCTTTCACCAATCTTCTTATTCCTGGATAAATTAATCATATGTCACTCACCTCATGCTAACATTTGTTGGTATTATAGCACACATTCCTTAAGCAAGTCTAAAGCATAAATTAAAGAATTCCAAAGGTTGCCATCACCGTTGACTTTTGGTATAGTGTACGTAAAATGAAGTTTTTTCACTGCGTTCAAAAAAGATAAAAGAGGAAGCTAAGCCATTATAATTCATGCTTCGCATGAAGGCTTAGCTTTTCAAACTCCTTCGGAGTTCTCCATTTTCTCACTGCGTTCAAAAAAGGAGATAGCATGAAAAAAATACTTGTTTATGGCGATGCCACATTAGATATATTTATTGAAGACAGAAGGAGCATACCTGCCCCCGGCACTGAAGAATTCATCCCTGAAATGCCTACTGCGGTGGGTGGTGGTGCTGCCCTTATGACCTTGGGCCTGGCCAAGCTTGGCTGCAGAGTCTCTTTCGGTGGCTTTCTTTCAAGCGACATGCCCGGTCAAATGATAGTAAGTACTATGAAAAGCCTGGGCGTGGATATGTCTGCCACCACTGTTACAGATAGCTGCTCCACGGCCATTTCCCTATCCTTCACCAATGAAAAAGACAGAGCCTTCCTCTCCTATGCCGGCCCAAATGCAATGCTGGACATAACTAAGTTGCCAGCCCTTTCGGAGAGCTATGACCATGTCCATATTACCGGCTATACAGGCCGCCGTGACCACGAAAAGTATCTGGCTGCCCCAAAAGAGATAAAAAGACGCCCCGGGGTTACCACCTCCTTCGACGTTGCTTACGACGAGACCGGTGAGTGGTACAAGGGCATTACAGAGCTTATGCAGTATATAGATGTATTCTTTATGAATGAGGTAGAAGCCTGTGGCTATTCCGGAAAAACTGACTTCCGGGAAGCAGCTGAGTACTTTGCGCCTTTCGGTCATCATATAGTAGTAAAAGCAGGTAGTACCGGCTCCCTTTGTAAGGTAAACGGGCATGATGCCATATTTGTTCCTGCCAACAAGGTAAAGGCTGTCGACACCACCGGCGCCGGAGATTCCTTTAATGCCGGCTTTATCTGTGGCTTTACCGAAGGACTTTCTTTGGATCAGAGCCTGCGTCTGGGTAATTTCTGCGGCGGACGCAGTGTTACCGCCAAGGGTGGCAATACGGCCTTTCCATTTCGAAAGGAAGCTATTGAGCTTGGCTTAATCTCATCTTCTGAACTTCTTTAGTTTATAGTTTGTCGACACGCAATAAGGGGGTGTCAAAATCTGACACCTCCTTCGAAAACCATTTCATCGAAATTTATTTTTCAATTTTTCTTTTTGTAAAGATTGCAATCCCAATTGCAGTTGCAAAAGCAAACATCATGACTGCAAGGGTCATTCCCATATAGTCAGGAATACCTGTCGGAGGATTGTTTGCTATATCAACTTTCACGGTTATCTCTGCAGTCGCTGTTCCGGCGGCTGTCTTAACGGTAATCACAGCTGTTCCGTTTCCGACAGCTGTAACCTTACCATCGGCATCAACTGTAGCAACACTTGGATTGGAGGATTCGAAAGTAACTTCCTGACTGATTTCTGCAGGCACTACCTGTGCATTCAGCTGAACAGTCTCACCCTTTTGGGTCAATGTTGTTTTATTGTCCTGGGCGGTTACTTCTACTTTGATTTCCTCATCTGAGTATACTACTGCGTATGTTGAAAACTTATCTGTGCTAAATGTAATTTCATTTGTAACAGGATTGAAGGTCGCAGGGAGGACTTCAACAACACCGTTATGCACTCTGATAACGCTGTAAACTCTTGTTTTTCCGTCTCCTGCCTCTCCTGTCATTTCTTCTGAAACTTCAATAGTGATATCAATTTTAGTCCCCGGTTCATGAACAGATGATGCGTTGCCCTCACCTACAGCCTTAAACAATGCGATATCAATATATTCGATTTCAACCTTTTCGCCTAAAGCAGCAACTGCTTCTTCGGCTATTTTAACCTGTTCTTCCTTCGGAATCAGTGCAATATCTACCGGCAATACCGCAAGGAATACCTTTGCCTCCTCGCCGTTTGCTATAGCTTGTTTTTCTTCTTCTGTGAAAATACCGTCCGCTTCAATAAAGTCCTTTTTGGAGTTATTGAAGCCTGCACTTTCTACAGGCACATCAGGCGCTACTACTGCTTCGGTATCAAGTGTTTTTGTTGCTTCATCTTCCGGCTCCGGCGTGACAGTCACTCCTGTAGCAGGGATGATTTCCGTCTTTTTACATCCACACTTTGTACAGCTGGTTTCCTTTTTACCATTTTCCGTTGCTGTTGCCGGTCTTACGATTTTCCATTCATCTGAATATGTGTGTTTTGAACTGAGTGGAAGGAGCACCTCTGATGTATCTACTACCTTGCCTGCTGCATCAAAGGATTTTCCGCAGGTGTTACAAGTCCAGAACTCAACATTTCCTCTCTTACCGCAAGTAGACTCTGTGGCATCATGCTTGGTCTTGTCGCCATGCGTGCATGGAGTGGGCGTAGGTGTCGCTGTCGGGCTTGCTATCGGCGTGTTGGTTGCTGTTGGCACCGGTGTATTGGTTGCTGTCGGCCCTGTCGTCGCCGTAGGCGATGACGTTGGCGACAAACTCGGAGAGTTTGTCAGCGTCGGGGTTGCTGTCGGTACCGGTGTATTGGTTGCTGTCGGCACCGGTGTAGGTGTAGGCGCAACATATCCGCAGGCTGCGCAGTTCTCGCCCTCTTTATGAAGTACACTTATTGTTGTCCAATGCGACCTGCAATCCCAGATGCATTTTTCATCCTCGCTGTACCCATAAAACTTGCAAGGTGTACCAAATACTTCACTCATTTCACAGCTACCGATATATCCGTCTGCTGTCTTTGTTTCTCCACAAAATGCGCACTTTTGACCTTTTACATGTTCTGCGAATACTGACACGGTTCCGTAATGCTGCATACAGTACCATTCACATCCGAACTCATTACAGCCGTACATTTGATTGTAAACACAATCTCCGACACGGTCACCATAGCCTGCACATTCTCCAACTTCAAGGCCATATCCGCATGGCATATACTTTTCGCCATCCCAATAGCACCAGCCAAAAGCACAATTAGCTATAAGGCCTTCGTTGCATAAAAGTTCGCCACCTCCGATAGAGTCAAATCTGTTGATTTTTTCACCGTCGTAAATGCCGGCCCATCTGTACTCAACTCCATCTATTGCCTCGATATAAGCCCACTCTTCCATAAGATAAGCATGCTTCACGCCAGGATGTGTACATGCTTCGGTATGCACCTCATAAGGTGAGAACACCTGCTGGCGTTCCCTTTCACAATATAGGCATCTTTCATTAAATTCATGGTCAATTCTTACATAATTGCCATGTTCCTCACAGTACCACTCGCAAAACTCATTGCAGTCAGTATTCGCATATGCCCCATAGCGGCAATCAATGTTTCCGGGCTCACATGGAGCTGTATATGCCTCATAATCAGTTACAGTACCGCATGCAGCACACTTCACACCCTTTTTATGATAAAGCCTGTAATTTTTATAGTGCGTGTAGCAATAGAAACTACAGTAAGTATCGCGACATTCACCAAACATGCCATATTTGCAGTCTGTATTTCCTGTTCTGCAGGGCTCTGTTGGTTTATAATAGCATGGTAAATAAACGTCTTTATCGCTGTCGTAATAGTACCAGCCTTCAAAATATCCCTCCGCGAATTTCTCCGTAGGAATATACACACAGCCCCCGACAGGATATTCATATATGATAACATCTTCCCCGTCGTAAGTCCCTGTCTCTACGCACTCTACTCCGTCATGAATACTAGTAAAGCCCATAGTATACGCATGCTTTACTCCCGGCATAAAGCATCCTTCGTCTTCAGTATGTACCTCAGACGGTGAAGCCATATCCGCATTTACCTTGTGCAGATTGGCCGGCATCATTGCAATGAGCAATATCAGCACAATTATCGTACTAAGGGCTTTGTTTTTTCCAAGCCTTGATGTTTTTTTGTTCATACTCCTTCTGCTCCTATCCTAATATGGCTTTTCCGTATTCTTTTGTTGATTATCGTGCATTTCACACAAAATGCAGCAAAAGAACGTAAGCACCGGTATTATACCTTTTCTTTAATTATTCATAAATTAAGCACAGCAGAAGAATTTGATAATTTTTTATAAACCACCCGCAAAAAAGTTTTCCGATTTCGTTTGACAAAAAAAATATCATAAGTGTAAAAATATTAACAAAGCTTGAGCCTGATGTATATGCGGACTTTAGTCAATATAGTTTGAGTACGCTAAAGCATACGTATCAATAGAACTATATATAAAAAGCAAAAAGAAATGCTGTACAAACAGATAAAAGAGCTCGTAACCAAGGACAACTCCTCGATTAAGAGCTCTTTGCCGGCTGTTTTTTTACAGCCCCTTTGCATTTTTCACTAATTAGTCAATTTTTACAATCCAGTTGTGCTCATCAGCTGCCTTGCCCCACTGAATGGAGGTAAGAGAATCATAAAGCATCTGAGTAGTCTGGCCAATCTCAAAATTATTAATCTGGTACTTCTCCCCCTTGTAAGCCAGCTCACCGATAGGAGATACAACAGAAGTCGGATCGTAGCCATG
>JAZUFN010000252.1:0-2842 GCA_045640725.1 Lachnospiraceae bacterium | reverse complement strand
GCAGCAACTATGACGGCGAAAAGGACCAGCTGGTGGCAGCACGTGAACCTAACGGCAACAGACCTCTTTTTTACGGCTATAAAGGGGAAACAATTATTTTCTCCAGTGAGGCAAAAAACCTTATGGGCCTAGTAGACAAAGTATTTCCATTTCCTCCCGGACACTACTATATGGACGGGAAATTCACCTGCTACAGGGATATGACAGAGGTGATTGAATATACAAAGGCACCGCTTGAGGAGGTATGTAAAAACATTCATGACAAGCTGGTAGCCGGTATCGAAAAGCGACTGGATTCCGATACGCCTGTAGGTTTCCTGCTGTCAGGAGGCTTGGATTCATCCCTGGTATGTGCCGTATCTGCCAAGCTTTTAAAGAAGCCTATCCGTACTTTTGCCATAGGCATGAGTACAGATGCAATAGACCTTAAGTATGCTAAAGAAGTGGCTGACTATATAGGTAGCGAACATAGAGAGATTATTATTACAAAAGAAGATGTACTTAAGGCTCTGCCCACGGTTATCAGCATTTTGGGTACCTACGATATTACCACAATCCGTGCCTCCATCGGCATGTACCTTATATGCAAAGCCATCCATGAGACCACAGATGTACGCGTGCTCATGACAGGTGAGATATCAGATGAGATATTCGGCTACAAGTATACGGATTTTGCTCCTTCAGCGGAGGCGTTTCAGGAGGAGGCAGCTAAGCGAGTCCGCGAGCTCTATATGTATGACGTGCTTCGTGCGGACCGTTGTATCAGCGTCAATTCCATGGAAGCCAGGGTACCATTCGGAGACTTGGATTTCGTTCAGTATGTTATGAGTATTGATCCTGAGATGAAGCTGAATAAATACAATAAAGGTAAGTATCTCCTTAGAAAAGCTTTTGTGGGAGACTACCTGCCGGAAAGCATCTTAATGCGTGAAAAAGCCGCTTTTTCAGATGCAGTTGGTCATTCCATGGTGGATTACCTAAAGGCGGAAGCAGAAGCAAAATACACTGATATGGAGTTTGCCGAAAAGTGTAAAAAATACACCTTTGCCACTCCTTTTACCAAAGAATCCCTTATGTACAGAGAAATATTTGAAGAGTACTATCAGGGCCAGGCTGAGATGGTAAAGGACTTCTGGATGCCAAATAAATCCTGGGAAGGCTGTAATGTAAACGACCCTTCAGCCAGAGTACTTAGTAACTACGGCGCATCTGGGCAATGAACTAAGGAGGGGCCCGTTTGTATATGAACTTCGTAAGGAGGATAGGAAATGTACGATAGTCAACAAAATATAAATAATTCATTATATGATGCTTCTTTCGAGCATGATAACTGCGGTATCGGAGCTATTGTAAATATCGAAGGGAAAAAGAGTCATGCTGTGGTAGCGGATGCTCTTAGCATTGTAGAAAATCTGGAACACCGTGCCGGTAAGGACGGTGAGGGTAAGACCGGTGATGGTGTCGGTATTCTGACCCAGATTCCCCATAAGTTTTTCAAGAAAGCCTGTAAAGCACTGGGCTTCGAGATAGGTCGCACCAGAGAATATGCTGTAGGTCAGTTTTTCTTCCCGGAGAATGAGCTAAAGCGCAGCCAGGCCATAAAGATGTTTGAAATCATTCTTCAGAAGGAAGGCCTTACTCTGCTGGGCTGGAGAAGAGTGCCCGTAATACCTGAAGTACTGGGCCCCAAAGCGCTGGCTTCCTGCCCTGTTATTATGCAGGCCTTTATTAAGAGACCTGAAAGTGCCATAACAGATCTGGACTTTGACAGAAAGCTCTATGTGGTACGCCGTGTATTTGAACACAGTAATGAAAATACCTATGTTCCTTCTCTTTCCTGTAGGACCATAGTATATAAGGGAATGTTTTTGGTAGGGCAGCTCCGTACCTTTTTTGCTGACCTTCAGGATAGCGACTACGAGTCAGCCCTGGCTCTGGTTCACTCCAGATTTTCCACCAATACCAATCCCAGCTGGCTCAGAGCTCATCCTAACAGATACATCGTTCATAACGGTGAGATAAATACCATTCATGGCAATGTAGATAAAATGCTGGCCCGTGAAGAGACCATGCAGGCTGTCTGCTTTACTGATGAGGACCTGTCCAAAATCCTTCCTATTATTTCCACAGAAGGTTCAGACTCTGCAATGCTGGATAATGCTCTGGAATTCATGATAATGGGCGGTATGGAGCCTGCTCTTGCGGCCATGGTACTGATCCCCGAGCCCTGGGAGCATAATGATACCATCTCTCAGAAGGAAAGGGATTTTTACCAGTATTATGCTACTATGATGGAGCCGTGGGATGGACCTGCATCCATTCTTTTCTCAGATGGTGATGTAATGGGAGCTATCCTTGACAGAAACGGGCTTAGACCTTCCAGATATTACATTATGGATGATGGAAGACTGATTTTGTCCTCCGAGGTAGGTGTACTGGATCTGCCGGAGAGTCATATCCTTAAAAAAGAGCGTCTCCATCCGGGTAAAATGCTTTTGGTAGACCTTAAGAAAAAGAAGATTGTAAATGACTCTGATCTTAAAGATATATATGCTTCCAGGGAGCCTTATGGTGAGTGGCTGGATGCCAACATGGTCAGCCTTTCGGATCTTAAAATCCCGAATCAGCGCATTCCTATGATAAAGGGAGAGCAGCTCACCCGTCTGCAAAAGGCTTTTGGCTATGAGTATGAGGATTACAAGGAGGAGATAGGCTCCATGGCCCTTACCGGGGCAGAGCATATCGGTGCCATGGGTATTGATACGCCTATCGCTGCCCTTTCCAGGGAATATCAGCCTCTTTTCTACTATTTCAAACAGCTTTTTGCCCAGGTTACCAATCC
>JAZUFN010000251.1:0-6383 GCA_045640725.1 Lachnospiraceae bacterium | reverse complement strand
TCATTGGTAATGCCGTCATAAAGGTAAAAAACATAATCCTTTATCTTGTTCTTTTTTAAGTTTTTAGGCTCCCAGGAAAAATGATAGGCTTCCGGTACACTAAGCTCAGAAGTTCCTGTGGCAAACTTTGTTACATCCTCTACAGGTGCCTTCAAATATTCTGTCATTTTTTTGGTATGAGTAGATGCATCCCACATGCTAATCAATACCAGTTCAGGCTCCTTGCTGTGATTATGACCGCATGCAGCCAGTGAGACCACCATTATGGCTGATAAAAGTATAGCTATAACTCTTTTCATATAAACTCCTTTTGTAAAATCACTAATTAAACTTTACCATATTAAGAAAGAAATGCAAGTTTATTAAGGCTGCCAAAGGAATAAAAACGCATTTATTTTTACTTGAATTTTTCATATTTTAGGTGTATGATAAATGTATTGAAGCGAAGCAACAAAGTAGCTTTTAATAAACGCAACAATCGCAAGCCCTTTATCTACAAGGGATTGCATGTATTCTGGGAGGTTTACATGTCAGTAAAAAAACGAATAATTATTGGGGCATCAACTCTTCTTGTCCTAGTAGCACTTATTTTTTTGATTCTTAATAAAAACGTTTTTATTAAGAACAAGGGTGGAGATAATCCTAGCGGAACACCTTCAGCAGCGCCTACTCAGGAGGCATCCGGCGATACTACCGGAGAGCCTACAAAGGTGCCTACCCCTGCAGCAGATAAGTCTGTTTATATGAATGCCGATCTCGATATAGAGACACGTATAGAGGCTCTTCTGGCGCAGATGACACTGGAGGAAAAGGCAGGTCAGATGGTTCAGCCCGAGCAGAACGCCATCTCCCTTTCCGATATAAAAAAATACGGTTTTGGCTCTGTTCTTTCAGGTGGCGGTTCTCAGCCTCCATCAGGAAATAAAGCTACTGATTGGCAAAAGCACATTAATTCCATGAAAAAAGCTGCTCTGGAGACCAGACTGGGGATTCCTCTCCTTTACGGCGTAGATGCTGTCCATGGCCACAATAATGTTTATGGCTCCGTAATATATCCTCACAATATATCATTAGGCGCAGCAGCTGATGCTGACCTGGTGGAAAAAATCGGTGCAGCTGTAGCCGAAGAAGTACGTGCTACGGGTATTCAGTGGACTTTTGCTCCTACTTTGGGTAATCCTCGAAACGAACTTTGGGGTAGAACATACGAATGCTTTGGTGAAGACAGCAGTCTGGCAGCCTTACTTGGCGCTGCTTACATCAGGGGCTTCCAAGGTGTCAAAGATACTACTTCTTACCTTAGCTCATCTCATGTTATAGCTACAGCTAAGCACTATCTGGGCGAAGGCTATACTACCAACGGTACCAATCAGGGTAATGTACAGCTTCCGTCCGAAGAATTCGAAAAGCTCCTGCGCGAAGTACTGCTGGCTCCTTACAAAGCAGCTATCGAGGCAGGTGTACGTACCGTAATGCCTTCCTACAACAGCGTAAATGGTCTTAAGTGCCATGGTAATTCTTATTTACTCAATGATGTTTTAAAAGGTGAGCTGGGATTCACAGGTCTTGTTATTACTGACTATAATGCTTTAGAGCAGCTGGAAGGATCCAGCTTTAAAGATAAGATAATCAATGGAATCATCTGTGGCAACGACCTGCTTATGGAGCCAAATGCCTGGAAAGATACCATAAAAGCTATTGTCGACGGCGTTAATGAAGGTAAGTTGCCAATAGAGCGCGTCGATGATGCTGTAAGACGTATATTAAGAGTAAAATTTGAAGCCGGTCTTTTTGAAGAAGTCATTGGCTCCGATACTGAAAAATCCTTAATGGACAGCTTTGGTTCTGAAGCCCATAGAGAATTAGCTCGTGAAGCTGTCAGAAAATCTTTGGTTCTTTTAAAGAATAACAAGCTTAGCAACGGCAGTACAGCCATGGAAGCCTTGAGAAACGCAGGAAATATTCTGGTAGCCGGTCCTAAAGCTGATGATTTAGGCACTCAGTGCGGCGGTTGGACTATATGGTGGCAGGGTGGCACAGGTAGCATTACTGAAGGTACCACTATTTTGGAGGGTATCAGAGCCCAGGCCAAGAAAAACAATCAGGTAATCAAGTATTCTGAAGATGCTACACTTAACGACTCTGCCGAAGCAATTATTGTAGTAATCGGTGAAACACCATATGCAGAAACAAATGGTGACAGAAGCAATACCAGTCTTACTGTAACTGCCGATGACAAAGCCATGCTTCAGAATCTTTTCAACAATCTGGAGGATAACAAGCGTGACATACCTGTTATAGGTATTATCGTGGCAGGACGCCCTCTTACTATCGCTGAGTATGTAGATAAATTTGACGCTATCGTTATGGCTTGGACCCCCGGCTCAGAGGGTGCAGGTGTAGCAGATGTTCTCCTGGGTGACTATGATTTTAACGGTACGCTGACTGTCACATGGCCTTGGTATGCATCTGATATCGAGAAGAAATTCTCCGATTTGGCAGATGAAGTAGTTCTTTTTAAGAATGGTACAGGCTTACTTAAAAATGGTTCTACTATAAAGGAAAACGGTACAACAGTCATTGGTAAAAAGCCTGAAAAGAGTGCGGCTGAAATCGCTGCTATAGCAGGTGGCAACATCAATCTCTCCAGCGTAGGTAATGTTCTGGAGGCTGAGGGCTTCAATGCCAATTCTTACCTGGTTAATGTCGGTAATGCCAACAATATTACTTATGCAGACGGCTTTACCGGCGAATGGGCTAATACAAAGTGGAATGTATATATCTCAGATGAGGGCACATACACCTTACGCTTTGTAATAGCATCTGCTGCTGATACAGATAGCGTTGCTCTCTACTATCAGACTCCACAGATTAATGATGATAATGATGCCAACCGTACCATTTTACCCATCAAGAAAACAGCCAGCCTTTTGGACTATGAAGAGTTCACTATGGACGTAACACTGAAAAAAGGTGCTTACGAATTCAAATTTATGAATACTAAACCTAACGGCGCAAATTTCAGACTTGATAAAATCATATTTGAAAAACACGAATAATAGTATATACCAAAAGAACAGCCCTTGAGTCTCTCCTTCTCAAGGGCTGTTCTTTAATAATTACCTGTTTTTATAATATTATTTTAGCTGAAACGTTCAAAATGTACTTTTTCCATCATAAGTTCAGACAATTCATGCCTTGCAGGATGACCGTCCGGCATCCCAAGTGATAAAATAGCCTCCAGCCTCAGATGTTCAGGAAAACCAAACAACTTTCTGACATACTCCTCTGTAGTCTCTGCCTCATCCTTCATACGAAGTCTGCCTTGAATCCAGCAGCTGCCTACTCCTAAGCTGTCTGCCATCAGATGCATATTGGTCATTACAGAAGAACAATCTTCTATCCATGTGTCTGATATACTTTCATCACCCAGTACTACTATAGCAGCCCCGGCTCCTTCCAGCATCTTTGCAGAAGCCCTGCACTTAGATAGTTCTAAAAGCTTTTCCCTATCCTTTACCACAATAAGCTGCCAGGGCCTGTAGCCATGTCCTGTCGGCGATAATAGCCCTGCCTGAATAATTTGTGTTATACTTTCTTCAGATACAGGCTCGTCAGTATATTTTCTGACACTTCTTCTATTCTGCATTATTTCCAACATTTCCGTGTAAATCACTCCAATCCTTCTTTTTTTATCGTTCTTACATTTCCATAAAAATCCCCCGATATAGGGGGATTTGATAGGGGAATTTGCATTATTTACCACTTTTTCACACGATCTACCGTGTAAAGACCAAAATTGCACTCAGAGGACTTGGCTGAGCTTCCCTTCCAGGGTTCATTAAACGCTTCGAAAAGGAAAGCTACTACCTGATCCTTTTCCAACCACTCTGTAAGCTCTGTAATGTATGCTTTTGCATTACTAAGACATGCACGCCCATTACCTGCATTACTGTCTGAGCTCCAGCCCACCTCGGTGAATATAACTTCTTTATCAGGGTATAGAGCCTTAGTCTCCATAAGCTGCTGTTTGTTCAATGCCACCGCCTGATCCAGCTCTGTCCCATAGTGGTAAGGATAGCTGTGAATACTGATGAAATCTACTACTTCAGCAAGCCCGGCCAGATTCTTCCACTCAAAAGCGCCTTCACAGAAAGTAATCGGCTTATTAAGAGCCGCCTTCAATTTCTTTGCATGAGAGATCATGCGCTCCTCAGGCACTATACGTGCTCCCCAGGAAGGGGTATTCTCATTACCTACTGATACTGCAATGACTTCATCGTCAAATTCTTTTACCAGCTCAATCAATCTGTCCAGCTCAGCGTCGTTTCTCTTGATGTGAGCCTGTAACTCCTCCCGGGAAAAATTCTGCTTGTCCCAAGGACAGTTGGGATTACTAACTTCAGGCTCAGAGTCAATGCCAATGATACACTTCATAGGAAGCTTTTGCTCTCTGATAGTCTCCAATACGCGTCTGGCATGGAGATTGGGATCGTACATACGCAGATATTTATATCCATCACCTGCCAAAATTCTCATATCCTCTGCTATCTCTTCTACCGAAGGCACTGCAGTCGTAGGACTCTGTCCTGCTCTGTATCCTGAATAACAAATGGCTTTTCCATACTCAAAAACGCTCATACTTTTCCTCCAAGTCTGTCTAATAATGATGCAATACTGATTCATCCTATTTCATAGATGAATCATCATAACTGTTACTATTCACAGTCCGTCCAAACCACATTCATAGTAACTTGCTAATATATTATACAACATTTATAGGCAAAATCGCAAGATAAAAACGTTTTTTTGTAAAATTTTATGCTATTTCAGCGGCGGATTTAGTATGAAAATTATTCATAATCAAATTTGCCGTCGTTCTTTTCTTCCAGAGCCTTAATAATGTGGTAGGTATACTCGTTATACGGAGTAGGTATACCCAGCTCTTTACCCATTCTCACCACTGTACCGGAAAACATGTCTATCTCCGTGTGGCGCTTGGCGTCCAAATCCTGCAGGGTGGAGTATCTGGCTCTGGGCTTAACAGCAGAGCCAACCAGAGACTTTTCATCTACCAGAGAAAAATCAATACCCTTGGCAGCTGCCAGTGCCAGCACCTCTTCACGCATTTTTTCCCGCAGAAAGCCCACATGCTCGCTGTCCCAGTAAGCCCCCACGCCGCAGCCAAGTACTGCCTGAATGAGATTCTGCCCCACATTCAGAAGGAACTTGCTCCAGATTTCATCCAGTATATGCTCTGTAGCTCGATAGTGAAGTCCTGTGCCCGCCATAAGCTCATTCAGTGCCTCTACTCTTTCTCTCCCTCTCCCCGGCTCCATCTCGCCGTAAATAAGTCCTATGGTAGTCTCAGGCACGAATCTCACTGTATTGCCTCTGCGCTCGGAAGCCACCTTTATAAGGGAATGAACTATCTGCTCACGGCTTACTGCCTCAGATATAATATCCTCACTGTCTACGCCGTTCATAAGGCTCAATATTACAGTATGATCATCTGCCACTGTCCGTATATCTTTAAGACTGTCACGAAGTGCATTGTATTTAACTGTAACAAAAAGAAGATCTGCCCCCCTGGCCTCGTCAGGTGTACATACCTTGGGCATGTATTGAAGGTCATTTATAATAAGCCCCTCTTTCTCCAGGCGTTCTTTTCTGCTACCCTCTGCTACCACACATAAGTCCAGGCCCTCCTTCTTGGAAAGCCCCCAAATCATATATGCTCCTACGGCCCCGGCACCTAAAACAGCCACTTTCTTATATTCCATCTTTTGTTCCTCCATGCAGTCCTTTATAGTTATAGTTACCTGAACATAGTTATATAATGATAATCACAGCCTCCATGGCCGGTATTTCCAATAGTTTCCGAGGTGTGAACAAAGCCATTTTTTTCGTAAAAGCCCTTAGCTCTTTCCATATTGTCTCTTGTTTCCAGATAACACCCCTTATAATATTTTTTCGCAAAGGAAAATGCCCTGTCTAAAAGCTTCTGAGCTTCCATTTTATCAATCATTCTTTCTCTTTCCGGCCCTTCTCCTCAGTAAAGGAAAAAGAGCCTTCATGATTTTTAGCGCTTATTTTGATCTTAACATTCTTTCCTGTGGCAACGGTAAATGAACAGCTGGACAAATTGTTTCCTCTGTACAAAACATCTCCGTTTGCATCGGTAATCTCCAATGAAATGGAACCGGACTCAGTAACTATTTCCACTTTTACGTTTCCCTGCTTAAAATTCATATTTTTTGTCAGTGTCCCGTCCAGTGAAATATAGCTGGCCTTCCAGGTATCGGCACTCGCGCTTTCCACATAGCCGATTCTCGATCCCTTTCGGCTGACAAGCTTACCGCTTAATCCCAAAATTCCAAAAA
>JAZUFN010000250.1:0-3550 GCA_045640725.1 Lachnospiraceae bacterium | reverse complement strand
AAATCTGTCTTTTTGTTGTACCTGAAATTTTTTCTGCAGGAAAATCATTGGCAAAGGATGGAATAAGAAAAGAGCTTGGGCAAATTTATTTGCCCAAACCCCTTAACTTAACGTTATTGGGACGTATCTAATTGACACACTTTTGCAAAAAAGTGTGTCAATTAGATACGTCCCCCTGTCACATTTGTGTCAAAAAGATACGTCCCCCTGTCACATTACATTTATTTTTCTACAGCTTAAATTTAGCTACTTCTGATTCCAGGCTAGCTGCGATAGCCAGCTGTTCTTCACTCTTTTGCTTAATATCTGCCGAATTATTGCCTGCTGTACGTATAGTACTGAGTACATTGCTGGAAGCCTCAGCTGTAAGCTGTGAGGAGTCTGCGACATTCTGTGCTGCACAGGCAAGATCATTCATTGTCTTTCTGATATTTTCTGCCATGGTAGAAGTGGACTTTGCTGCTGATGCAAAGAATTCTGCATCGTTACCGTACTTCTCTGTTACATCTACAAAACTTGAATAATCCTTTGTAACGTTGCCCTGAACAAATGTGAGGATGTCCTTGGCGCTGTCCGACATGCCCATGAAAGCATTCTGAACATCAGAAATGGTGTTCTGAATATTGGCAACTGCTTCAGATGTATCGCCTGCAAGTTTTCCGATTTCACCGGCAACTACTGCGAAGCCACGACCCTGCTCACCTGCTCTTGCTGCTTCAATAGAAGCATTAAGAGAGAGGAGATTAATCTGATCTGCAATATTTGCAATGACCTCAGCAAGCTGTGAAATATTTTCTACGACCTTGGCATTTTCTATGCTGGAAGAAAGTTCAGCTTCAAATTTGGTGGAGAGTTCAGTTGCTTTTGCTGCGGATTCCTTGCTCTGCTTTTCGATAAGGGATGCATTATCCTTGATTTCATAAGCACGTTTAACGGTATCGCCTGCCTCATCAGCCATAACGTTAACATTGGAGTTTACTTCCTCGACGCCTGCATTGATTTCTTCAATAGCGGCAGAACAGGTCATCATAGACTCGTTGATGGTACTTACCTGATTGCTGATCTCATTGAACTCTCTATTAAGTTCTACAGCAGAATTCTCCAAAGAATTGGAGGAATCGGTGATAATAGTTGCCTGATTGGAGATGCCTGCCAACATGTCTTTATTTGCATCGTACATGCTGTTTAATGCATTACCCATCTGAGCCATTTCATCACGGCCCTTAATATTTAGTTTATCTACGGTGAAGTCACCGCCTGCCAGTTCAAGAGCCAGCTTATTTACCTTCTTGATATCCTTTGTAATGTTGTTTATAAGTATGAAAACAACCAGGAGACATACCAGTAAGCATACGCAACCGCAGATAACGGAACGCTTAATAAGTACATTTATATCTTTATTAATTTCGGACTCAGGAATTGAAAGGAGAATCTTCCAGTTGGCGTTTGGAACAGTACTGTAATACAAACGCTGTGTGCCATTCTTATCCTGGAAGGTGGTAGTACCTGATGCTGTAGCAAGGACGTCCTTGGCAGCACCGGCCAAAGACTTGTTTTCATCTGTTGTGATGTTGACGCTATCATTAAGAATCTTGTCGGCATCTGTACCTGCCAGATAAGTACCTGCAGATGTAGTAAGTATGGCAATACCGTCTTGACCAAGAGAAGCGGAGTCGATGATCTTCTGTATAGAGCTGATTTCTATGTCTACAGTAACGCAGCCCAAATATTCACCTCTATCGCCTCTTATACCCATACAGGTGGTGGACATAACAAGGCCTGAGGTCTCATCATAGTAGGGGTCTGTAATATGGATATCATAGTTATCCAAGCAAATCTGATAGTACTCCTGACTAAAATAGTCATAATCCTCATTACTGTATTCGTAGGTAGTCTTTATGGAATCTCCATCTTTATAGACATAAGGGCCCAAATACTTTTGAGTGGGCCTGTAAGAATATTCTTTAAACCATATTCCGGAGCCTAGGACAGTGTCGTTATCACGGATAACCTCTGCTAAAATAGCCTCGTACTGCTGAAGGGAAGCACTGGAATACAGTGCACTTACAATACGGGATACTGACTGCAGGAGAGCTGTTACTTCTTCGATCTCTGCATCGATAGCTTTTACATGCTGAGACACTTCATTGGTCAAAGCTCTGTCTACTTCACGGGTAATTATTTCTCTTCCGGTAAGACTGTTCAAAACTGTTGACAGTATCAGCATAACAGCTACGGTAAGCCCGATAAATAACATCATCTTTGTCTTAATACTACGCATAATATCTCCTTTTATCTCCTTATATTTCATTATTAGAAAAAGTGCATAAAGAGATTATACTATGGTATTAGCTATTTTTTAATTAAATACAAATAAACTAATATTAAATAACCATAATCACTGACAGGATAGGTCTTGCAGTGACTATGGTTCGGAAAAGTACAATTACAGTCTGGATTTAAGATGTAATACCGGTCTGTACAGTAGGACAAAAATTGCCAGATTGGCAGCGTATTCTATTAAAAGCCCCGGGAATTGTGCCATGCCTGCAGCCAGACTATGCTCGAAAAATGCACCGGTCAGAGTATATCCGAAGAGAGGAATGAGGGTAGAGATGGCAACAGCAGGTATGTAAAGCTTGTATTTTTTTGTGGGAATACTGCTTATCAGATAGAAAACCACAGGCATTAGGGCTTTAATGACTAAAGTAGGCAGGGTATAAAGGGGAAAGGAAGTGAGATCAGCCAGGGCAGAGCCTATGCTTCCGGCCAAAGTACCCAATGGGAGTGGTACCAGCAGACAGCCCAGAAGAATGATGCTGTTACCTACATTAAAGTAGCCTAAAGGTATGGGAATCTGGATAGACCTGGTAATAACAAATGTGAGAGCAGCTAAAACAGCAGTAATGGTAAGTTCCTTCGTGGTAATTTTCATAAACATGTCTCCTCTTGTCACTATTCAGATTTAACTGTGAATAGTAAACTCTTCTTTACAAAATTATGTGGAATAGGTTACAATAAAACTGATAATATAAAAATATCCAAATCTGTTAATTTTTATATAACCAGATGCGTAAAAAAGGAGAGGGGAAAATGGAGAAAGCGGCATACATAGATATATATGAGAAAATAAAGCTGAAGATAACAGAGGGAGACTACAGATACTTGGAGAAGTTACCTTCCAAGCGAAGTATGGCCCTGAACGAAAAGGTCAGCGTGATTACCATTCAGAATGCCTATGCCTTACTGATAGATGAGGGATACATAGAAAGTAAGGAAAGAAGCGGTTACTTTGTGATTTACAGAAGAGGAGATTTTATAAATGATAGAGTAGCCGGTGGCAATAAAAATAACAGCCCGGTAAGCTACCCTAAAGATGCAGGTGGGAGCAGACATTCCAAGGGGGAGTTTTCTTTCAATATTTTAGCGAAAACAGCCAGGAAGGTCATTGCAGACTATGGAGACAGAATATTGGAAAAGGCTCCTAATGAAGGCTGTGTAGAGCTTAGAGAGGCCATCAGGGAATACCTGGCTTCTTCGCGAGGAATAC
>JAZUFN010000249.1:0-19174 GCA_045640725.1 Lachnospiraceae bacterium | reverse complement strand
CTTCTTATTGGAGTAAATGGTGTAGGTAAGACTACCACTATAGGGAAGCTGGCCATGCAGCTTAAGGCTCAAGGGAAAAAAGTGCTTATATGTGCTGCCGATACATTTAGAGCAGCGGCTATAGAGCAGCTGGGAGCCTGGGCCGACAGAGCAGGTGTGGAAATGATTTCTCAGCATGAAGGCGCAGACCCTGCGGCAGTTGTTTTTGATGCTATTAATGCTGCTAAGGCCAGAAGTGTTGATGTTGTTCTTTGTGACACAGCGGGCAGACTTCAGAACAAGAAAAATCTTATGGAAGAATTGGGTAAGATTAATCGTATTATTGACAATGGTATGCCTGATGCCAAAAAAGAGACAATGGTAGTGCTGGACGGTACCACAGGACAAAATGCCCTGGTACAGGCCAGAGAGTTCAATTCCGTTGCGCCTATTTCCGGTATAGTCATTACCAAGCTGGACGGATCTGCCAAGGGTGGTGTAGCTGTAGCGGTACAAGCAGAGCTAAATGTACCGGTAAAATACATTGGCGTGGGAGAAAAAATATCAGATCTTATAAAGTTTAATCCGGATGATTATGTTAGGTCTCTATTCGAAGAATAAGGTTAAAACAGCTGTCCGAGGGCGTTTTTGCCCTCGGTTTTTTATTGTGCAAAATATACAATTTTGGTGTCCGATTTTCTACACACCTAAATGTAAAAAGCATCTTGTAATTTGTTTTTATATTTGCTAAAATCTAAATATATTAGAAATATGGGTTAAGAGATGGCGATTTTAATCCGATTTTATTATTATGTTTCTCACAAAGAAGGAGATAATTATGGCAGCAGAAAATGATAAATTAAAAGCATTAGATGCGGCTCTTGCTCAGATTGAGAAGTCCTATGGCAAGGGTGCAGTTATGAAGCTTGGGGATACAAACGCAATGACAGTAGAGGCAGTTCCCACAGGCTCCCTTTCTCTTGATCTGGCTCTTGGAGTGGGTGGAGTTCCAAAGGGACGTATTATTGAGATTTACGGACCTGAATCTTCAGGTAAGACTACCGTTGCTCTTCATATGGTAGCTGAAGTGCAGAAGCTGGGGGGCATTGCAGGATTTATTGATGCAGAGCATGCTCTGGATCCTGCTTATGCTAAAAATATTGGCGTTGATATTGATAATCTTTATATTTCTCAGCCGGATAATGGTGAGCAGGCATTGGAGATTACTGAGACTATGGTCCGTTCCGGTGCAGTAGACATCATTATTGTGGACTCTGTTGCTGCTTTGGTACCCAAGGCAGAGATAGAAGGAGATATGGGTGACCCTCAGATGGGTCTTCAGGCTCGTCTTATGTCTCAGGCTCTGCGTAAGCTTACAGCAGCTATTTCCAGGTCCAACTGCGTTGTTATTTTTATCAATCAGTTAAGAGAAAAGCTGGGAGTTATGTTTGGTAATCCGGAGACTACTACCGGAGGTAAAGCGCTTAAGTTCTATTCTTCAGTACGTATGGATGTTCGTCGTATTGAATCTATAAAGGCTTCCGGTGAGGTTATCGGTAACAGAACCAGAGTAAAGATTGTAAAGAATAAGGTAGCTCCTCCATTTAGAGAGGCAGAATTCGATATTATGTTTGGTAAGGGTATATCCAAAATCGGAGATATTCTTGATCTTGCCTGTGACTGCAACGTAGTAGTTAAGTCCGGAGCGTGGTTCTCCTACAATGGTGAAAAGATAGGTCAGGGCAGAGAAAATGCCAAAGCATTTTTCGAGCAGAATCCTGCGATCTTGGATGAGGTTGAGGACAAGGTGCGTGAGATTAATGGATTTGGTCCTAAAGCTAAATAATACATACAGGTCGATTTATGCGTATTACTGAGATAAGTGAATTCTCCAAATCAAAAGTAAAGATTCTTTTAGAGGACAATAGTTATATAGTACTTTATAAGGGCATGATAGATACGGCATCCGAAGATATTTCGGATGCCGATTTACTGCGCTTTAAAAAGGATATGACCGGATATGCCAAAAGAAGAGCCATGAACCTTTTGCTAAAAAGAGATTATGCCATATCAGCCATGAGAGAAAAGCTTCATGAAGATGGCTATAATCCTGAAATTATTGACACGGTCATGAGCTTTCTTACAGAAAAGCATTTTATTGACGATGAACGTACTGCTGAGCATATAGTGCGACAGTATAAAGGTTACAAAAGCAAGAGAGAGCTGGCTATGATACTTCGTAGGAAGGAAATACCTGAGGATATAGCTTTTAGAGCCCTTGATTCCTTTTATGTAACGGATGACTTTGAATTTTTGGATGATGGCGAAAATAATGACACTCCACAGGAGCTTTTAGTCATTGAAAAGACCTTGAGAAAGCTTAAAATTACTCCGGAGAGCTTCAGAGAAATGGACTATCAGGAGAGGCAAAAAACTTTAGCAAAACTTTACAGAAAAGGCTTTGAGTCAAGTTTGATAAATAAAGCCTTAAATATATGAAAATTAATAATAAGCAACTGGTTAAATTTTTATCAAAATGTAAGTTTTTACCCGTTGCTTTTTTTATGCTTTTAGTATAGTATTATAATCGAGAGAAATTTGGATTTATATGCGTGGAAGCATTTACATCCATAAAAAATAATATAGGAGGCACCCATATGAACAGCTTTGTTGTTTTGGCAAGTGATGCTGCGGAAAAGACATTGGGAGAGAATCTGGCTGAGGCTGGTATAAATTCTCTTATCGGTGTTATTATCGTATTTGTATCATTGCTTCTCATGTCTTTTATCATTTCCGGCTTTGGCATTATCTACAAATTACAGCAGAAGAGCGCAGAAAAGAAGAATGAGGCAAATCTTACAGCACAGGGTATTCAGAATACTGTATCCCAGATTGCTGCAAACGAGCTTTCAATTGATAACTTTGAGCTTACTGCTATTATTACGGCAGCTATCAGTGAATATGAAGAGGCTCAGGGCAATTATTTCACCAATGGAATGGTAGTACGTTCCATCAAGAAACTTAACTAATTCGGAGGAAAAGAAAATGAAGAATTATACAATTACAGTTAATGGTAATGTTTATGCTGTTACAGTAGAAGAGGGTAATGGCGCAGGCGTAGCACAGGCAGCAGCTCCTGCAGCAGCACCGGCTCCTGCAGCTCCTGTAGCAGGTCAGGGCGCAGTAAAGATCGTAGCACCTATGGGTGGTAAGATTCTTTCCATTAAGGCTCCTGCAGGTACAGTAGTAAAGAAGGGTCAGGCTATTCTTTCTTTCGAAGCTATGAAGATGGAGAATGAGGTTGTAGCTCCTCAGGATGGTACAGTAGCTTCTATCAATTGCGCAGTTAATGATAAGGTTGAGGCCGGCGCAGTTCTTGCAACACTTAACTAAAAAATAGAGAGGTAACTTTAATGGAAGGTATTCTCGAGACTTTAAAAAATCTTGCAGGTCAGACCGCATTTGCAAGCCTTGGATGGCGCAACTGGGTTATGATCCTTGTGGCTCTTTTCTTTCTGTATCTTGGTATCAGACATAAGTTCGAGCCGCTTCTTCTTGTACCGATTGCATTCGGTATGCTCCTTGTAAATATTTATCCTGCCATTATGGCAGCTCCATATGTGGATGAAAATGGTATTGAACAGGCCGGTGGCCTTCTTTACTACTTCTTCAAGCTGGATGAGTGGTCTATATTCCCATCACTTATTTTCCTTGGAGTTGGTGCATCCACAGACTTTGGACCTCTGATTTCCAATCCTAAGTCATTCTTACTGGGTGCTGCAGCTCAGCTGGGTATTTTCGTAGCTTATTTCCTGGCAATCCTTTTTGGATTCGGTGGTGACGCAGCAGCAGCTATTTCTATTATCGGTGGTGCTGATGGTCCTACATCCATCTTCCTTGCAGGTAAGCTTCATCAGACAGAGCTCATGGGACCTATTGCAGTAGCAGCATATACTTATATGTCTCTGGTTCCTATTATTCAGCCACCTATTATGAAGCTTCTTACTACAGAGAAGGAAAGAAAGATTAAGATGGAGCAGCTTCGTCCTGTATCTAAGCTTGAAAAGATTCTTTTCCCTATCGTTGTTACACTGGTAGTATGTATTGCCCTTCCATCCACAGCTCCTCTTGTAGGTATGCTGATGCTTGGTAATCTTTTCAAAGAGTGTGGTGTTACAGAACATCTTTCCGATACAGCACAGAATGCACTTATGTACATCGTAGTTATTATGCTTGGTACATCTGTAGGTGCTTCTACTTCCGGTGAGGCATTCCTTCAGATTAATACTCTTAAGATTGTTCTTCTTGGTGTTATCGCATTTGCATTTGGTACAGCAGGCGGTGTACTTCTGGGCAAGCTTATGTGTGTACTTACTCACGGTAAGATTAATCCGCTTATCGGTTCTGCAGGTGTTTCCGCAGTACCTATGGCAGCACGTGTATCACAGAAGGTGGGTGCAGAGGCAGATCCTACCAACTTCCTTCTTATGCACGCTATGGGTCCTAATGTAGCAGGCGTTATCGGTACAGCAGTTACAGCAGGCGTATTTATGGCTATTTTCGGCGTTTGATAATCGGAGGATAAAAAAATGGCAGAAATTCAGAAAAAACCTATCGGTATTACTGAGACCATTCTCCGTGATGCCCATCAGTCACTTATTGCTACCCGTATGACTACAGAGCAGATGCTTCCTATCATCGAGAAGATGGACAAGGTAGGCTATCATTCAGTAGAGTGCTGGGGTGGTGCTACATTCGATGCATCCCTTCGTTTCCTTCATGAGGATCCATGGGAGCGTCTTAGAAAGCTTCGTGCAGGCTTTAAGAATACAAAGCTTCAGATGCTTTTCCGTGGTCAGAATATTCTTGGTTACAACCATTATTCTGATGATGTGGTTGAGTACTTCGTACAGAAGTCTCTCTACAATGGTATTGATATTATTCGTATCTTTGACTGCTTCAACGATCTTCGTAATCTTCAGACAGCAGTTAATGCTACAAATAAAGAAAAAGCAAACTATGCAGCAGGACAGAAGCAGTCTCAGATCGCTCTTTCCTACACACTTGGTGATGCATATACACTTGATTATTGGAAAGATATGGCAAAGCGTATCGAGGATATGGGTGCAGACTCTATCTGTATTAAGGATATGGCAGGCCTCCTTCTTCCTTACCAGGCTACAGAGCTGGTTACAGCTCTTAAGGAAAGCACAAGCCTTCCTATTCAGCTTCATACTCATTATACTTCCGGTGTAGCTGCCATGACATATCTTAAGGCAGTAGAGGCTGGTGTAGATGTTATTGATACAGCTATGTCACCTTTCTCCATGGGTACTTCACAGCCTGCTACAGAAGTTATGGTTGAGACCTTCAAGGGTACAGAGTATGATACAGGCTTTGACCAGAATCTTCTGGCAGAGATTGCTGATTACTTCAGACCTATGCAGGAAAATGCTCTTAAGACCGGCCTCCTGAATCCTAAGGTTATGGGTGTAAATATTAAAACCCTTCTTTATCAGGTACCCGGTGGTATGCTTAGTAACCTTGTTTCCCAGCTTAAGGAAGCAAATGCTGAGGATAAGTACTATGATGTACTTAAGGAAATCCCTAATGTTCGTAAGGACTTTGGTGAGCCACCTCTTGTTACACCTTCATCTCAGATTGTTGGTACTCAGGCTGTTATGAACGTTCTCTCCGGTGAGAGATACAAGATGGTTTCCAAAGAGTCCAAGAAAATCCTTGCCGGTGAATTCGGTGAGACTGTTAAGCCTTTCAATCCTGAAGTTCAGAAGAAGGCTATCGGTGACCAGAAGCCTATTACCTGCAGACCTGCAGACCTTCTGGAGCCGTCTCTTGACAAGTTCAGAGCAGAGTGCAAGGAATGGATTCAGCAGGATGAGGATGTGCTTTCATATGCACTTTTCCCTGCAGTAGCTACAGAATTCTTTAAGTATCGTAAGGAAGAGCAGGAAAACCCTGGCTGTCATAATGCACCAAAAGCACCTGAAGGAAACGACAGAAAGCTTTCTGTTACTCTTGCAGCTGACGCATTTAAATAATAAACAGTGACACGGGGACGTATCTTTTTGACACATTTTTGGATAAAAATGTGTCAAAAAGATACGTCCCCGTGTCACACTTTGTGGGAAGAGTTTTTTACTTTTTAACAAATAATATTTGCAAATAAAGGGTAATGTGTTAGAATATTTACAATAGTGCTTAAAAGAATAAGAATGCACAATTGGGAGGTTAACATGGGTTTATTTAGTGATGCGAAAAACGAACTGAACAAAGAGAACGAGCTGGAGAATGAGGACATTTTTGCAACAACAGAAGATGATGTTGATGCTGCAGATATTGATACAGCTTTGCTTGATAGCATTTTAGAGGAGGCTGACGTGGAGGAAGAAGCTGAGGCTGAAGTTGAGGAAGTGGCTGCCGGCACTCCTGTTGTGCCTCATGTGGCTGAAAGAAAGCAGACAGAAGTAAAAGAAGATGTTGGTGCTGTTACTGTTATTACAAAGGGCACCACTATCAACGGTTCTATTATTTCTGATTGCTCACTTGAAGTAATGGGTACTATCAATGGTGACATAGAGTGTCTGGGTAAGCTTACCATCACAGGCAGAGTAACAGGTAATTCCAGAGCGTCTGAAGTATTTGTTAATACTGAGAGACTTGAGGGTTCTATCTATTCTGAGGGCTGCGTAAAGATTGGCCTTGGTACAGTTGTTATTGGTGATATTACAGCCAATTCTGCCGTATTTGCCGGTGCTGTTAAGGGTGAAGTTGATGTAAACGGACCGGTAGTTCTTGATTCTACAGCTATCGTAAAGGGTAATATCAAGGCTAAGGCTGTTCAGATGAACAATGGTGCTGTTCTTGACGGTTTCTGCTCACTTTCATATGCAGATCTGGATGTAGAAAGCATTTTTGAATAATTAAATAAAAGAGGTAATAATATGGCTTACAAAAGAGTTCTTTTAAAACTTTCCGGCGAGGCTCTTGCCGGTGAGAAGAAGACTGGATTTGATGAAGCAACATGCATCAAGGTGGGCGAACAGGTTAAAAAACTTGTGGAGTCCGGGGTTCAGGTAGCAATTGTAATTGGCGGTGGTAATTTTTGGAGAGGGCGTTCTTCAGAGACTATCGACAGAGTTAAGGCTGATCAGATTGGTATGTTGGCAACAGTCATGAACTGCATTTATGTAGGTGATATATTCAGATACCTGGGAATGCAGACTACTGTATATACCCAGTTTGCTTGTGGCGATATGTCCAAGCTTTTCAATAAGGATGACGCCATGGCAGATCTTAATGCAGGTAAGGTCATTTTCCTTGCAGGTGGTACAGGACATCCTTATTTCTCTACTGATTCCGCTACATCACTTCGTGCTATAGAGTTGGAATGCGATGTTATTCTTATGGCTAAGGCTATTGATGGTGTATATGATTCAGATCCTAAGAAGAATCCTAATGCTAAGAAATATGACAAAATGTCTATTTCTACCATCATAGACAACAAGCTTGGTGTTATTGATATGACATCAGCAGTTCTTTGCTATGAGAACAAAATGCCACTTTTTATTTTCTCCCTGTTGGAGGAAGACGGTATTGTTAATGCAGCTATGGGTAAGGCCAGCGGCACTACTATTACTGCAGATTAATATTTGTTAATGGAAAGGATATATAATGAACGAGAGAGTAAAGCCATTTGAAGAAAAAATGAATAAAACAGTAGATGTTTTATGCGAAGAATTTGCAAATATTCGCGCAGGACGTGCCAACCCTCATCTTCTTGATAAGCTGAGAGTAGATTATTATGGTACACCTACATCTATTCAGGGTGTAGCAAATGTTTCCGTACCTGAAGCTCGTGTTATCCAGATTCAGCCTTGGGAGTCCAAGATGATTAAGGAAATCGAGAAGGCAATTCTTGCGTCTGAGATTGGTATCACACCAGGTAATGACGGCAAGGTAATCCGTCTTGTATTCCCTGAGCTTACAGAGGATCGCCGTAAGGAAATCTGCAAGGATATTAAGAAAAATGCAGAGAATGCCCGTGTAGCTATCAGAAACATTCGTCGTGATGCTAATGATTCTATTAAGAAGGCTGCAAAGGCTGACGGTATTTCCGAGGATGAGCAGAAGACTATCGAGGATGAGATTCAGAAGATGACAGATAAGTTCATCGCCACCATCGATAAGGCTTCTTCTGATAAAGAAAAAGAAATAATGACAGTATAAAGGAGAATGATTATGAATTTTATCGTTGAAACATCAGCACGTCATGTACATGTATCCGAGGCAGATCTTGAGACACTTTTTGGTAAGGGTTATCAGCTCACAAAGAAAAAGGATCTCTCCCAGCCTGGACAGTATGCCTGCGAAGAGAGAGTAACAGTAGTAGGACCTAAGAAGGAGCTGGCTAATGTATCTATTCTGGGACCTTGCCGTAAGGCTACTCAGGTAGAGCTTTCTTTAACAGATGCTCGCTCTATCGGTATTGCTGCTCCTATTCGTGAGTCCGGTGATACAGCAGGTTCAGGTGCATGCAAGCTTGTTGGACCTTGTGGCGAGGTAGAGCTTACAGAGGGCGTTATCGCAGCTAAGCGTCATATTCATGCTACTACAGCAGATGCAGAGAAGCTGGGCGTAAAGAATGGCGAGATCGTTAATGTTAAGATTGATACAGATGGCAGAAGCCTTGTATTTGGCGATGTTGTAGTACGTGTTAGCGACAGCTATGCACTGGCTATGCATATCGATACAGACGAGTCTAATGCTGCAGGATGTGGCAGAGAAGTTTACGGTGAGATCGTAAAATAATTTAAACAAAAAGTTTATATTTTTCATTAAAGCGGGAAAAGCTTTCCCGCTTTTTTAATGCCCACTTTACTTGCTTAATAGAGGGTAATGGGATATAATAATACTATCTTTAACTTGAGGAAGGAAAAGATAAATGAATGATGAAACTATAGTACCACGCCATGTGGCCATCATACTGGATGGTAATGGAAGATGGGCTAAAAAGAGAGGACTTCCACGTACTGCCGGGCATACAGCGGGAGCAAAAACCGTGGAACAAATATGTGAAGATGCATACCATCTCGGTATCGAATATTTGACTGTTTATGCTTTTTCTACGGAAAATTGGAGCAGGCCTCAGGAAGAGGTAGCCATGCTTATGGACCTTCTTCGTAATTATCTTAAGAACTGTATTAAAACTGCTATGAAAAATAATATGAAGGTTCGTATTATTGGAGATAAAAGCAGATTAGATCAGGATTTGAGAGATAAGATAAATGAGCTGGAAATGGCTTCTGCTGATAATACAGGTCTTAAATTTCAAATCGCACTAAATTATGGTGGTCAGGACGAGATAGTTCGTGCCATGAAAAAGATTGCTACAAGAGTAGAATCGGGTGAGATTAAGGCTGATGATATTACCGGTAAAATGGTGGAAGATAATCTGGACACTGCCGGTATTCCTGCGCCGGATTTGCTTATCCGTACTTCCAGAGAGGTAAGAATTTCCAATTTTATGCTTTGGCAACTTGCTTACTCTGAGATGTATTTTCCGGATGTATTATGGCCTGATTTTTCAAAAAAAGGTCTTATAGAAGCTATTGATTATTATAATTCACGGGACAGACGTTACGGGGGGATTAAGGCTTAATGGATAATACTAAAACTAAAAAAAGTTCTTTTGTAACAAGAAGTATCAGCGCGGTATTTCTTTTAGTGGGAGCAGTATTAATGCTGCATTTCGCAGAGACTACTGTTGGCATATGGATTTTTAGAGCACTAAATTATTTTATTGCTATTGTCGGCACTATGGAGCTGCTCAGAGTGGTGGGATGCCATAGATCTGTGTTGGCTATAGCCAATTACATAGCTATTACAGCTCTTTATGTTTTTATATATTTGGATCAGCAGCAGTACTTGGTACCGCTTATCATTCTTTTTCTGATATTTTTATTTGCTGTCATGGTGATTTGCTTCCCCAGATTTACTCCGGAGCAGATTTTTACAGCCTTTATCTGTATTATTTATGTGGCACTGGGCTTATCTTATCTTTATCAGACCAGAATGAATTTGGAAAAAGGCAGATTTGTGGTATGGTTCATTTTTGCAGCATCCTGGGGTAGTGACACTTTTGCATATTTAGTAGGCGTTACTATGGGTAAGCATCATCCTTTTCCCCATCTTTCGCCCAAAAAATCCATTGAAGGCTGTATCGGTGGTATTGCAGCTTCTGCTATTCTCACATGGATTTTCTGCCTGGTACTGGAGCATGGATTTGGCATTTGGATAATGAGACCATGGAAAGCAGCCATTGTATGTGGTGCCGGAGCAGTGATTTCACAGCTGGGAGATCTGGCGGCTTCAGCTATAAAGCGTCACTATAGTATTAAAGATTATGGTCATCTTATTCCGGGCCATGGTGGTATTTTGGACAGATTTGATTCCATGATTTTTGTAGCACCTATTGTATATTACCTTACGGAGCTTATTAAATAATGAAAATAATCTCAATTCTCGGTTCTACAGGTTCTATCGGCACTCAGACTTTGGATGTGGTGAGACAGAATCCTGACATGCAGGTGGTGGCACTGGCAGCCAATTCCAACGTAGAGCTTATACTTAGTCAGATTAAAGAGTTTAATCCTAAGCTTGTATGCATGTATAGTGAAAAAGCTGCCATGCTTCTTAAAAGCAGGCTTTCAGAGGTGGAGGCAAAGTGTGAGGTCGTAACAGGTATGGACGGCCTCATTTCCTGTGCTACCATACAGGAGGCAGACATAGTAGTTACTGCTTTTGTGGGCATGATAGGTATAAGGCCTACAGTAGAAGCCATTAAATGCAAAAAAGATATTGCTTTGGCAAATAAAGAGACCATGGTTACTGCAGGTCATATTATCATTCCACTGGCACAGCAAATGGGAGTTAATATTTTGCCTGTAGATTCAGAGCATTCAGCTATTTTTCAATGCTTGCAGGGGGCTGCTCATAATAAAGTAGAGAAAATTTTACTCACTGCTTCCGGTGGGCCTTTCAGAGGAAAAAGCAGAAAAGAGCTTAAAAATATTCGTGTAGAGGATGCTCTTAAGCATCCGAACTGGTCCATGGGACGAAAAATCACTATTGATTCATCTACTATGGTCAATAAAGGCCTGGAGGTAATGGAGGCAAAATGGCTTTTTGGCGTAGAAGGAAAAGATATTGAAGTAGTCATCCAGCCTCAGTCCATTATTCACTCCATGATAGAATTCTCTGATGGGGCAGTTATTGCTCAGCTGGGTGTGCCTGATATGAAGCTGCCTATTCAGTATGCTTTGACTTATCCCGAAAGAAGAATGCCTACTGCAAAAAGGCTGGATTTTAGGAGCTTTAGCTCTATTGAGATTGGGACGCCGGATCCGGATAATTTCCCGGGGCTTCCTCTGGCTTACAAAGCTTTAGAGATTGGTGGTTCTATGCCTACTGTGTATAATGCCACCAACGAAGCCTGTGTGGCTGCATTCCTGGATAGAAAAATAGGGTATCTGGATATTACGGATACCATTGAAAAAGAGATGGAGGCCCATCAGGTGGTTAAAAATCCTTCTCTTGAAGAAATTATAGATATACAGAAGGAAATTATGACCAGACTCAGTTTCTGATCATATTTCTAAGGAGATTCAATGAAGATCATAGGTATTATACTTGCTATACTTATTTTTTCCCTTATTATCATATCTCATGAAGCCGGACATATGCTGGTAGCCAAGAGAAATGGTATAAATGTAGTGGAATTTGCCATAGGATTTGGCCCTGATTTGGTACATAAGACGATTAAAGGTACTAAGTACTCCATTAAGCTCTTACCTTTTGGAGGGGCTTGTATCATGCAAGGCTTAGATGATGAGACCGGATCTGAGAATCCTCAGCCGGGATCATATTTTGCAGCTACTGTATGGCAGAGAATGGCGTCTATTTTTGCCGGTCCTTTTGCCAATCTTTTAGTGGCTTTTATACTTTCCATCATACTTACTGCCGGTGCCGGTATTGATCCTGCCAGAATAGCGGAAGTAGTGGATAAGTCCGCTGCCTCAACAGCAGGGCTTAAAGAGGGAGACATAATAACCTCTATTAATGGTTCCAGAGTAGGTGTGGGACGTGATGTATATACCTATTTTACTTTTACTCAAGTAGATGAAAAGCCTATAAATCTGGTAGTAAAGAGGGATGGAGAAAAGCTTAATATTGTTCTTACTCCGGAAAAAATTGACAGATTCCTGCTGGGCTTTTCTTATACGCCCAGTGATGAGACTACCAATAAAGGAGGCTGTGAGATATCTTCACTTACTGAGGGATATCCAGTAGCAGAGTCAGGTATAAAAGCAGGCGATATTATTACTGCTATTGATGGTCATAGGGTATCATCATCCAAGGAGCTTAATGACTATCTTAATGCCCATCCTTTGGATGGATCATCTGTAGCATTTACCTATAAGCATGGTGATAATGAGCAGACAGTCAATCTTATACCCAAGCCTTACTCTGCCTATGATGTGGGATTTGCTTATAATCTGGGTCGTGAAAAGACCAATTTCCCGGGCGTTTTTAAAGGTGCTTTTGAGGAAGTTAGATATTGGGTAGTTATTACTGTGAAAAATCTGGGTATGCTTTTTACCGGCAAGCTCTCAGCCAACGATCTGGGAGGCGCAGTAGCTATAGTAGATATGATTGGCGATTCATATACAGAGACAGTGGATGCAGGCGGAAACGCTATGGATGTAGTATTGCAGCTTATGTATATAACCATTCTTATATCAGCTGACTTATTTATTATGAATCTGCTGCCTATCCCTGCACTGGACGGAGGTAAGCTTCTTCAGCTTATAGTGGAAGCAATTACCAGAAAGCCTCTCAACAGAAAAGTAGAAGCAGTGGTTAATTTTGTGGGACTTATGTTCTTACTTATGCTGATGGTATTCGTATTCTTTAATGATATTAGAAGAATAGTTACCGGTTTTTAAAAATCTTTTGAGTGACCGTTAATATCAATAACAGGAGATTTCTAATGATAAATAGCCGTATGAAAACTAATGAGGTTAAAATTGGAAATGTGATAATTGGTGGTGATAATCCTATTGCCATTCAGTCCATGTGTAATACCAAGACGGAAGATGTACATTCTACCGTTAATCAGATAAAAATGCTGGAAAATGCAGGCTGTGAGATAATCAGATGCGCTGTACCTACCATGGAGGCTGCTGAAGCCTTCAAAGATATTAAGAAGGAAATCAATATTCCTTTAGTGGCAGATATTCATTTTGACTATCGTCTGGCTATAGCAGCTATGGAAAACGGTGCGGATAAGGTTAGAATCAATCCGGGTAATATTGGCTCTGTTGATCGTGTGAGAGAAGTGGTAAAATGCGCCAGTGAGCGTAATATTCCACTGCGAGTAGGGGTTAACTCAGGCTCTTTGGAAAAGGAGTTTCTTGAGAAATACGGTTCTGTTACTCCGGAAGGCTTGGTGGAGTCGGCACTGAGACAGGCGTCCATTATAGAGGATATGGGCTATGATAATTTAGTTATATCCATTAAATCATCAGATGTTATGAAGTGCGTAGCCGCTCATGAGTTGATTAAAGATAAGACAAAGCATCCACTTCACGTAGGTATTACTGAAGCCGGTACTTTGAAAAATGGCCTGATTAAATCCTCTGCGGGACTGGCTATGATTTTGGGACAGGGTATTGGAGATACCATAAGAGTATCCCTTACTGCAGATCCTTCCGAAGAAGTTTTTGCCGCTAAGGAAATACTTAAGACCTTGGGCCTTAGAAAAGGCGGTATAGAAGTGGTTTCCTGTCCTACCTGCGGACGTACCAGAATCAATCTTATTGGTCTGGCAGAGCAGGTGACAGAAGCAGTAAAAGATTATAATCTGAATATCAAGGTAGCAGTTATGGGATGTGCCGTTAATGGTCCCGGAGAAGCCAGAGAGGCTGATATAGGTATAGCAGGCGGCAATGGTGAGGGTATTATTATTAAAAAAGGCGAGATTATCAGAAAATGTCCTGAAGATAGGCTCCTTTCTGAGCTATTAAAGGAACTGGATGCTATGCAGGGACTGTAGAGGGTCTGATATATAGGACAAGCTTTCAGGGGAGTTTGTATGACAGTATTTGAGACATTTGACGGGCTGGAGGTCAAAAGCGCTCTGGCCCGTTCTTTTTCGGACGTTGAGGTAACCGACGTCAGGGCGTCAAAATCTAAAAAATTGGTGACAGTGGTTTTGTCATCCAATCATCTTATTGAATATAATGATCTAAAAGACATGGAAGCAGAGATGGATAGCCAGTTTTTCAAGAAAATGGGTATGAGATCCTGCCTTCAGGTAGTCTATTCACTTTCTTCGCATTACAGTCCCGAGGCGGTCTGGAATGTTTACAGAAGCAGTATTATGGCTGAGCTTTCTGCCAGCTCCAGTATGAACGCTGCTTTTCTGGATAATTCCAATGTTTATTTTGAAAAAGATGAAAATGATGTATCTTCTCTTGTAATTGAAGCAGAAGATAACTTTATATACCGTGAAATATCCAAAGAAATTGTGGCTTTTTTGCGCCAGATTTTTGCGGAAAGATTCCATATTGATCTTTATGTAAAAAATATCTGGCTGGAAGCCAAGGCCAGGGAGTTTAAGGAGCCTGAGGTATACTCTCTGGACAGCCTGCCACGTCGCTCGGAGGAGAGCAAGGAGAAAAAGGAAAGAAAGGTTTTTTCTGCAGAAAAATCCACTATCGTTGGGGGCGAGGAAAAAGCGGATGACGCAGGTAAGCAGGATGCAGGTAAGCAGATATCTGCTACTAAGGCTCCGGAAAAGAAGACTGAAGATAAGAAATTTGATAGATCAGCCAATAATGATAAGTTTACCAAAAAGACATTTAAGGCAGGCTTTAACAAGATTAAACTGGAGGATTGTCCCGATCTTTTCTATGGTAATCCCTATGACTTTAATGAGAAGCCCACTCCTATTATGGATATAGAAGAAGGTTTTTCACCTATTGTTATAAGAGGCAAGGTCCTTAAAGTGGATGATCCCAAGCAGACCAAAAAGGGCGATAAATATATAATTAAATTTGCCATTACCGATCTTTCGGACTCTATTTATGCAAAGCTCTTTATACCGACAGACGATAAAGATGAATTCCTGGGCTATATAAAAGCCGGCAATTGTGTGGAGGTATGCGGAATACCTGAGTACGATACCTTTGATAAGGAAATGGAAATCTCCAGGATTACAGGTATAAAAACTATTCCTGAGATTACAAAAAAGCGTAAAGATACTGCTGAGGCGAAACGCGTTGAGCTCCATGCACATACCATGATGAGTGAGATGGATGCTGTTATTGATCCGGGAGCATTGGTAAAGACAGCATTTAATTGGGGTATGCCTGCTGTAGCCATTACAGATCACGGCGTTGTTCAGGGGTATACTGATGCTTATCATACTCTGCAGAAATTACAGGGCGATAAAAATGAAGAAATCAAGGCCAGAGCTAAGGCCTTTAAGATTATTTATGGCTGTGAGATATATCTGGTAGATGATGAAGTGGATGTGGTAGCCAGAGAAAAGGGCCAGAAATTTGCAGATGACTGTGTAGTATTTGATATTGAGACCACAGGGTTTAACCGAAAAACTGACAAAATCATTGAAATAGGTGCGGTTAAGATCGAAGGCGGCAAGGTTACTGAACGTTTTTCGGAATTTATTAATCCTGAAATGCCTATACCTCCACGTATTGTCTCCCTTACTCATATTACGGATGATATGGTAAAAGATGCTGAAACCATAGAAAGCGTTTTGCCCAGATTTTTGGACTTTGTAGGGGACAAGTTTGTAGTTGGTCATAATGTAAAATTTGATGCAGGCTTTATTGAAGAAAAAAGCAGGCAACTGGGCTATTCTTTTAATAACTCCTGGGTGGACACTGTTGGTATTTCCAGGTCTGTGTTATCGGGCCTTAGAAATTATAAGCTGGATACAGTGGCAGCAGAGCTTGGGGTAAAGCTGGATGGTCATCACAGAGCTGTAAATGATGCAGAGTGTACTATGGAGATTTATCTGAAACTTTGTGCTATTCTGGACAAGAGGGATATTTATACTTTGGCTGAAGCTCATGAGAGGCTAAAGCCCTCTGACGAAGCTATTAGAAATATGCATCCCTATCATTGCATACTCCTTTGTAAAAATGATACCGGACGTGTTAATCTTTATAAAATGGTTTCAGCCAGCCATATTCGTTATTTTAAGCAAAGACCTAAGGTACCAAAGAGTATGCTGAGAGCTATGCATGAAGGCATTATAATTGGCTCTGCCTGTGAACAGGGAGAGCTGTTTAAGGCCATTTTGGAAGATGCAGAGCCTGATAGAATAGCATCTTTATGCGAGTTCTATGATTATTATGAGATTCAGCCTTTAGGGAATAACCGTTTTATGATAAATGAGGAAAAAATCCCTGAAGTTACCGGTGAAAAAGATCTGATTCGATTAAATCAGAAGATAGTAGAGCTGGGAGAACAGTATGATAAGCCGGTTATAGCTACCTGTGATTCTCATTTCCTTAATCCTGAGGATGAAGTCTACAGGCGTCTCATGATGCACTCAAAAGGCTTTAAGGATGCAGATGACCAGGCACCTCTTTTCTTCAGGACTACGGAAGAAATGCTGGAAGAATTCCAGTACTTAGGCAGTAAAAAAGCAAAAGAAGTTGTTATCGACAATACTTTGTTAATTTGCAGACAGATTGATAAGATTGAGCCTGTTCGCCCTGACAAGGCGCCACCTGTTATTGATCATGCGGAGGAGACTTTGGCTCAGATTTGTCATGACAAAGCCCATTCCATGTATGGCGAGCAGTTGCCCAAAGTGGTTCAGGACCGTCTGGAAAGAGAGCTTACATCCATTATTAAAAACGGCTATGCGGTTATGTATATTATAGCGCAGAAGCTGGTATGGAAGTCCAATGAGGACGGTTATCTGGTAGGATCCCGAGGATCTGTCGGCTCTTCCTTTGTGGCCACTATGTCAGGTATTACGGAAATAAATCCATTGCCGGCTCATTATTACTGTCCATCCTGTCATTACGCTGATTTTGACTCGGATGCCGTAAGGCCTTATCAAAAAAATGCCATTTGTGGATTTGATATGCCGGACAGAGATTGTCCTGTATGCGGTCATAAGCTTATAAAAGATGGCTGCGACATTCCTTTTGAGACCTTCCTGGGATTTAACTGCGATAAAGAGCCGGATATTGACTTGAATTTCTCGGGAGAATATCAGTCAAAGGCCCATGACTATACGGAAGTAATTTTTGGAAAAGGTCAGACCTTTAAAGCGGGTACCGTGCAGGGTGTGGCTGATAAGACAGCTTTGGGATATGCCATGAAATACGATGAAGACCATCATAATGGTACTCGTACCAAGCGTATCGTGGAGCTGGAACGGCAGTCTATGGGCTGTATTGGAGTACGACGCTCTACAGGTCAGCATCCGGGCGGCATAGTAGTTTTACCTGTGGGAGAGGATATTGACACCTTCACACCGGTTCAAAGGCCTGCCAACGATGTGACTTCCAATGTTACTACTACCCATTTCGATTACCATTCCATCGACCATAATCTTTTAAAGCTTGATATTCTCGGGCACGATGATCCTACCATGATTAAACGTCTGGAGGAGCTTACCGGTATTGATGCCAAGACTATCCCTATGGATGATAAGAAGGTGGTTTCTCTTTTTCATGGCACGGAAGCCATGGGGATTACCAAGGAAGACCTGGATGGTATAGATATGGGCTCTCTGGGACTGCCTGAGCTGGGCACAGATAATGCAATGAACATGCTTCGTGAGACCAAGCCTGACTGTTTTTCCGATATGGTGCGTATTTCAGGTCTTTCTCATGGTACCGATGTTTATGCCAATAATGCCCAGGTGCTGATAGCAGAAGGCACCTGTACACTTAAAAATGCTATTTGTACCCGTGATGATATTATGCTTTATCTCATCAATCAGAATGTAGAGCCCGGCCATGCCTTCAAGATCATGGAATCGGTACGAAAGGGCAAGGGACTGACAGAAGACTGGGAAAAAGAGATGAAGGAGCATGGCGTGCCGGACTGGTATATTTGGTCCTGTAAAAAAATCCAGTACATGTTCCCTAAGGCTCATGCCTGTGCATATATTATGATGGCCTTTCGTGTGGCCTGGTTTAAAGTGTATCACCCATTGGCCTATTATGCCGCATTCTTCGGTATAAGAGCTGCAGCCTTCGATTATGAGACTATGTGTCTGGGAAAAGATGCCTTAAAACGTAACATGGAGGCTATCAAGGAAAAAGTAAAAAATCATCAGGCTACTGCAAAAGAAGAGACATCCTACATGAATATGAAGAGTGTTTTGGAAATGTATGCAAGAGGGCTGGAATTCATGCCGATTGATATATTTGTGGCCAAGCCTCATTCTTTCCAGATTATAGATGGTAAGCTTATGCCTGCGCTTGATACCATAGAAGGTCTGGGAGAAAAAGCTGCCGACCTGGTATTTGAAGCCTGCAAGGGTGGCCCGTTTACATCAAAAGAGAACTTTAAGCTGCGTTCAAAGGCTACACAGTCAGCTATAGATACTATGAGCAGACTGGGGATTTTGGGCAATCTTCCTGATACAGACCAGATGTCTCTTATGGATTTATTTGATTTATAGTTTTATGTCGACAAAGTCGACACTTCAGAGCAGATGGCGAATGCATCTGCTCTGATATTGTTTTTAAGGGAAGTGAACAAGGGACGTCTTTTCAGCTTTGCTGAACCAATCTCCGTTTTCGTAAATTCCGAAGCCTGATTATAGTTGGTTTTGTATAAATAATTTAAATAGTTGAAAATATTCAGATAATTTACGTGAAAAATCTTTAAAATTAGTCTTGCTTTTTTTGTAAAAACAATGTATTATATCCATTGTTCTGTTGAACATATGGCTCGTTAGTCAAGCGGCTAAGACGTCGCCCTCTCACGGCGAAGGCGGGAGTTCGATTCTCCCACGAGTCATTTACCGGTGATTACCATTGGTAGAAAAGTAAATATGGCTCGTTAGTCAAGCGGCTAAGACGTCGCCCTCTCACGGCGAAGGCGGGAGTTCGAT
>JAZUFN010000248.1:0-3639 GCA_045640725.1 Lachnospiraceae bacterium | reverse complement strand
TACGTGCTTGCACGGAAGGGGCTATGAATGAAGTTTTGTACAGGCTGTGAATAGTAACTGAATAATTTCTATTTAACGTACATGTGGTTCTTTTTCATGATTTCTTTCCAGAGGTCACGCATTTCACGGATCTGGATGAGAGCCTGATTAAGATATTCTGCATCCTTTTTAACATTGGCCTGCAGGAGAAGGCCTGAAATGTATTCATATACAATATCGAAGTCCTTTGCTGTGGAATACTTAAAATCAAGAGTAGCTCTGAACTCTGTAATAATGTTCTGCACCTTGATAATATTATTATTGACCTTTTCATAATCGTTGGTCTCGAAACCCAGCATTGCTATATTGCAAAACTTAATAGCACCCTCGTAGAGCATAAGAGTAAGCTCTGCGGGTGAAGCAGTATTTATTTTTGTTCCCTGATAAAGTGTAGCAGCATTAGTAGCCATAGTATTACCTCCATGTTATATCAATGTCATTCCGCTATTGGCTTTCCTTCGAAAGCCTGTCCTTTTCCTCTTAACTTATTTATCGGACTTTCCTCAAATAACTTAACCAGTTTATACTTTTTTAATTACTTCTGGTTATTGTTTAACCCCAGCATATTGGACAAGGAAGCGGTCTGGCTCTGAAGTGTAGCCATGGCTTTTTCCATTGCAGTAAACTGTTTATAGTATCTTTCTTCAAGCTTTGCAATCTTATCTTCCATAGTGGACAGCTGCTTTTCGTAAGTAGTCAAATCCTTTTTATACTGCTTGTCATTATAGAAAGTAAGTGCTGAAGAAAGACTGGTCTTGGCACATTTATCAGACATAGTGGTATAAAGATTACCAAATATACCGGATAAAGCCTCCATAACATCATCAGGATTCTCTGCCAGCGCCTTTTTCAGACGATCGTCATAGGTGGCATAGGTATTGTCATCACTGTCGCCGTAAATATGAAGTTTACCACGCTCAGTGTAAATACCGGTGGAAATACCAAAGCTGGCCAGAGAGTATGATTTACCGCTTTCCGTGGTAACGCTACCCTGTAAAGAAGTTCTCATGGCTGACAGTAAGCTGCCGAGGGAAGAATCATTTCTGAGTAAAGCACCCTTAATCTTATTTTCCCAGTTCTCGATTTCCTTTTCCGACATAGACTCTTTTTGTTCATCGGTAAGCGGCTTATAATTACGGGCACTGTCTGCGTAATAAAGTTCATTCATCTCATCCAGCAGCTTATTGTACTCGGTGAGCGCTTCCTTAACTGTGTTATAAATAGAGTCTGTATCTTTGGTAACACTTATGGTAACCGGCTCTGTAGTCTCAGCAATTACATCAATGGTAAGTCCATTAACAGAAACAGTATTACCGTTTCCTCTCATGGTAGCTCCGTCTAAAACGATCTCACTATCAGATGCTTCCACTACCACCATGGACTTGTTGCCATAAGCATCTGTAGTCTCAGACTTGGCTGTACCATCGATTTCTCCCAATCCGAGAGAAGACAAAGCACCGACCTCTCTGCCTGAGGAAGCCATTGTACTCAATGCATTGTCAATCTTATTGGCTATTGCTTCCATTTCAGCAGTAGGAGTAGCTTTATTCAGCACTGCTGTTTCTGCAATCTCTTCATTGTAGTGTTCTTTATAACCTTCCGTATTGTAGAGCTGCAGCTTTACAGCTTTATTAAAATCGGAATTGTATTTATCAAGGTCCGTATTATATTCTTCCAGAGCAGCATTGTAATCATCTTCAGTCTTATCTTCATTACCTTCTACTGCTTTGTAGGTATCGAAGTCCACGAGAGTAGCCTGGCGCTCATCCAATGCCGCCTTACGATCATCAAAGTTCGGAATATTGTTTCTTACTTCAGTCACAATATCTGCCATTGCAAAAGTAGCACCATCTTTATCAAATGTAATAGTACCATTGGTAAGATCGGCAAGAGCTGCTGCTTCTTTGGCATCAACATACTCTTTGGCTTCTTTTTCTGCCTGCTGATTAGCTGCAGTAGTCTTGATGGTATTAATAGCATCAAAAACTTTCTGCTCATCCTCAGTAGCATTATCATAGTCAAACCCGGCAGCAATAACTGTAGACAAAAGATCACTCTTAGCAGAAACAGTATCTATAGCCTCATTAAAAGCACTGAGCTCACCACCCTCAAGCTTGGTACTGTCCACAGTCCTTGCAATGTCATAAAATGCACTGGTGGAATCATCGGTAAGCTTGCTGGACGTAATTGTAAATTTGTTGTTGGTACCCGACTCTGCTGAGCTTATGAAAAATCTTCTCTGATTTTCATCATAGCTGGCAGTTAACCCTGCATCCTTCATAGCCTTGTTAAAGTCTGCTATAGTAGTCTTTTCATCAATTTTGAAATCTACGATCTTTTCCTTGTCGCTGCCGGCGTTACCTGTAATGGTAATTGTGGTGCCTACAAGGCCTGAGTCTATGGAAGAAAGTCTTGAAGCTGCAGTATATGAGGTATTACCTGCAATACGTGAACCGGTAACATACTGGGAACTGGCCAGAGTCTTAACCTCCATTGTATGACTTCCTGCCGCTGCACTGCTGGTAGCACTGACCTTTACAGCCTTCTCATTTGAAGATGAGGCTGACTTGGTCATATATGAGCTTTTCAGACGAAGCTTTGAAGCAAAAGATGTATAAAAATTGTAAATCTTTTTGTTAAGACCAGACCATGCTTCAGTGGTCCACTTATTGGTCTGAATATTACCTGATATCTTATTTTTCTTGTTGGTCTGGCTACCTACCATTGCCTTTACAATAGCATCAGTATCCAGGCCGGATATCATACCTGATAAACCTATACCCATAAAAACCTCCCTATGTCATCCTTGACAAATTGCATCCTGTTTTTATTATCTTGATTCATCTACCAGAATACCGGCTACTTCCCACATTTTGGAAAGCATATCCAAAGCCTCTTCCGGAGGAATCTCTCTGATAACCTCATCCGTATCAGAGTTAATCACTTTAATAGATACTCTTTTAGTATCCTCATGGTAAGAAAACTCACATTTTGTATGCTCAGTCAGCTTCGAATTCACCTCTGCGATTCGATTTCTTACCTTTTGGCTCTTCTCAATATTCTCTTCCAAACGGCTTTCGCTATCGGCAACTACCGTCTTAGGCTGAAGCTTAGGCTGTACCTTTGGCTCTACCTTCTTTACTTCCGGTGCCGGTGCGGCTTCCTGAATTTTTTTGGCTTCCGTGCCCTGAGTGATGGGCTGAGGCTTTTGAATGTTATTATACAGGTTATTACCTACTGATGAGATGTTGTCAATTCCCATTGTTTCACCCTTCCTTTCTATAATGCTTCCTTGCTGTTTTGCCTGCTATCTCGTTATAAAATGATAGTTTCATCTCAATAATTATATCGTCATATATGCAACAAAAGTTAGTCAAAAAGAATTAAGTTTTCCTAAACTTTTTGTTCAAATAAAAAGATGGCTATTTTTTAGCCATCTCAGACTGTAGACAAAGAGGGTTTGTGGCCTGACGGCCACAAACCCTCTTTTCACATTCTCAAGTACTCTTTATCTGAAAAAAGTAGTGTTTATAAGAAAAAATAGTGATAACGGCTTACGCCATTACCATCCTTCGTTCTCTCATTTCAAGCATCATTCCA
>JAZUFN010000247.1:0-3018 GCA_045640725.1 Lachnospiraceae bacterium | reverse complement strand
AAAACCTGGACAGCATCTGTATGGAAAATGATACCACGTTCCTTTGCAATAGCACCGATTTCCTTTATTGGCTGAATCGTACCAATCTCATTGTTTGCAAACATTACGGAAATAAGAATAGTATCTTCACGGATGCTCTGCTTAAGCTGTTCCAAATCCACCCGTCCCTCTGCATCAACATCCAGATATGTGACTTCATATCCGTTTTTCTCCAGATATTCACAGGTATTTAAAATAGCATGATGTTCTATTTTGCTGGTGATAATATGCTTTCCTTTGTTTTTACAGGCATCCGCTACTGCCTTTATGGCCCAGTTATCTGACTCACTGCCACCACCTGTGAAGTATATTTCTCTCGGCTTAGCCCCCAGGTAATCAGCTATCACTTCTCTACTGCTATCTACTGCCTTTGTTGCCCGGCCCGCAAAACTATAGATGCTGGCAGCATTACCATAAACTTCCGTAAAATATGGACGCATGGCCTCAAAAACTTCAGGTCTCACTGCTGTAGTAGCTGCATTGTCCATATATATTAATCTGTCCACTATAATTTTCTCCTTTAATAAACTAATTTTGCTTATTCAGCAAAAAGAGGAGTAGATAAGTATCTGTCGCCGGTATCCGGTAAAAGAACCACTATCTTCTTTCCTTCATTTTCAGGTCTTTTTGCCAGATCAATCGCTGCTTTAATAGCTGCGCCTGAGGAAATACCTACCAGTACGCCTTCCTTTTTAGCAAAATATTTACCGAACGCAAAAGCGTCATCATTTTCAATGGTTATGATTTCATCATAAATCTTAGTATTCAGTACATCCGGTACAAAGCCGGCTCCGATGCCCTGTATTTTGTGAGCACCCGGAGTACCTGTAGAAAGCACAGCTGATGAAGCGGGCTCTACTGCTACTACCTTGATATCCTTATTTTTTGACTTTAAGTACTCACCCGCACCTGTGATAGTGCCACCTGTACCTACACCGGCTACAAAAATATCTACCTGGCCATCGGTATCAGCCCATATCTCAGGGCCTGTAGTCTCAAAATGAGCCTTTGGATTGGCAGGATTTACAAACTGCCCAGCAATAAATGCATTGGGAATCTCCTTGGACAGTTCTTCTGCCTTGGCTATAGCTCCCTTCATGCCCTTTGCACCCTCTGTCAGCACAAGCTCAGCCCCATAGGCTTTAATAAGCGCACGTCTCTCCACGCTCATGGTATCAGGCATAACAATAATGATTCTGTAACCTCTGGCTGCTGCTACTGCTGCCAGTCCTATGCCGGTATTACCGCTGGTAGGCTCAATAATAACAGACTCCTGTGTGAGCTTACCACTTTTTTCAGCATCCTCTATAATAGACTTAGCCACTCTGTCCTTTACAGAACCTGCCGGGTTAAAATATTCCAATTTTGCATATACAGTAGCCTTTAAATTCTCTTCTTTTTCTATATGTGACAGCTCCAAAAGTGGTGTACCACCTATAAGCTCGTCAGCTGTTTTGTATATTCTTGCCATAATTTTTCTCCTTATTAGTCATTTATTGTATAGCCGCAAAGCCTTTTTCCAAATCTGCGATAATGTCATCGATATGCTCAGTACCAATAGAAAGTCTGATAGTATTCTGATGAATGCCCACATCCTCCAGCTCCTCATCTGTCAGCTGAGAATGTGTAGTAGATGCAGGATGGATAACCAGAGACTTTACATCAGCCACATTGGCCAGCAATGAAAATATCTCCAGATGGTCGATAAACTTGAAGGCTTCTTCTCTGCCGCCCTTAATCTCAAAGGTGAAAATGGATCCACCACCATTTGGGAAATACTTTGTGTAAAGCTCATGATCCGGATGATCCGGAAGGCTGGGATGATTAACCTTTTCTACCAGTGGATGCTGCTGCAGGTAGTCCACTACTTTCTTTGTATTTTCCCCATGTCTGTCCAGACGAAGGCTCAAGGTCTCAGTACCCTGTAAGAGGAGAAATGCATTGAATGGAGATATGGTAGCACCGGTATCACGTAGCAGAATAGCTCTGATATAAGTAGCAAAAGCCGCCTTGCCTGCAGCCTCGGTAAATCTCACACCGTGATAGCTGGGATTTGGCTCTGATATCCATGGATATCTGCCTGAACCTGCAAAGTCAAAGCTACCGCCATCTACGATAATGCCGCCTAGAGTAGTGCCATGTCCACCGATAAACTTGGTAGCAGAATGAACTACGATATCCGCACCATGCTCGATAGGGCGAATAAGATATGGTGTACCGAAAGTATTATCTATAACCAGTGGCAGGCCATGCTTGTGCGCAATCTCTGCAATAGCGTCAATGTCAGGAATATCAGAATTTGGATTTCCCAAAGTCTCTATATAAATAGCTTTTGTATTGTCCTGGATAGCGTTTTCTACTTCAGCCGGATCGTGAACATTAACAAAAGTAGTGCTGACACCGTAAAGAGGAAGTGTATGAGCAAGAAGATTGCTGCTGCCTCCGTAAATAGTCTTCTGTGCTACGATATGCTCTCCTGCAGTAGCCAGTGCCTGTATGGTATATGTAATAGCAGCTGCACCGGATGCCACCGCCAGGGCTGCTACACCGCCTTCCAGCGCTGCTATACGCTCCTCAAAAACCCCCTGAGTGCTATTGGTAAGTCTGCCGTATATATTGCCTGCGTCCTCCAGTCCGAATCTGGCAGCCGCATGTGCGGAATTCTTAAATACATAGGATGTGGTCTGATAAATAGGTACTGCACGTGAATCTGTTGCTGGATCCGGATTCTCCTGGCCTACATGGAGGGCCAGTGTCTCGACTTTGAAATTTCTCTTTGCGCTCATAATTGTATGTTTTTTTGTTTGTTGTTATTCTGGTTGATTATTTGTCTTTCGCTGATACAAAGTTGAGAACAATAGAAATATTTACCAAGCATCTTAAAAAATCAAGAAATCATACCTATATTTGAATATATTTATAGAAAATACATTCTAAATCAACCCGATTTTTGAAGCCATGGCAGAAAATACGACTTTT
>JAZUFN010000246.1:0-11179 GCA_045640725.1 Lachnospiraceae bacterium | reverse complement strand
TGTGGGAGTATTGGTGGGTGTATTGGTGGGTGTATTGGTGAGCGTAGGTGTGGCCTTAACTGTATATTTATAGTACACATCTATAGTGGTATAGCTGTTAACAGCAGGGGAAATTTTATAATCATTTTTATTAAGGTCAGTAACTGCCTTATCCACATTTGGGTTAATAGCAGTCATTTTATTCCCGTAAGAGATACTGTAATTTTTCCCATTAATCATTTTTTCTACTGCTTCCCGTACATCTATACTATTCAGAATAGTATTCTTTGTTATGGTACTTCCCGGCAGTATATTCACATCATTTAAACCAATACTTTTTACTGTTTCTTCCTTACCGCTTGAGGAATTGATCAGATGTATGTTCACAGTCACGGCAGCCGCTGCATTTTCACCTATTTTAACAGTCCAGCCGGACACTTCCCTGTCCTTCATGTAATTTACAAAATTCACGGTGGGCTGCTTTTCCTTTATATCAGCTATGGAGTTAAACATCCGCTTAACTGTTTTTACGGTAGCCCCACTATATTCCAGCTGTTTTCCGGTGCCTTCTCCTGTCTTGTTCCACTGAACGGTTACAAAATCCGTAATAACAAAATAATTTCTATAATGATATTCTCTGCCGTAGTTCTTTAAAATATACTCGTTTAATGCCCTATATCTGGAATCCGCATCGCTGGTAAAACTTACGCCACCTTCTCCTCCAAAATTATTAAAAAGAATAACCATTTTCCCGCCGTCCGCAGAAGTATAGGACCATCTCCAATCCAGTCTGTCAGTTAAGATAAGTTTATGCTTAAAATTCGCAAAATGATTCTGAAGCTTGGCAGACATATCTTCAGAATTCCACTTAATCTTAATCCAAACATAGCCGTTATTCACGTGATTAGCATATTGTTTGCATGCTGCTGTATTCCAGTCATAATAGCCTGACAGAGACAGATGTGCGTTGCCTCCGCTACCGGTATAGCCGCATATTTCATTACAGGTGCACAGCGGGTAAGTCACAGAATACTGCTTCTTAGTAATATCATTAAGATTCTCATCCTCCACTTTACCTAAAGTATTATTGTAAGCAATATACCTGCCACCTGTATAATCCGCATTTGTGCACGGGTTAAAATCTTTGGGAGAAAAATTCACCTGACCATTGTTGGATATAGTAATATCAAAAAGATCATAATAATCATCCGGAATCAGACTTCCTATATAGTACCAAGGTTCATCGCTTCTAATTCGATTTCCCTTATCGTCATATAAGTAAGTATCCACTTCCTTCCCGTTCACCACCTCATTTTTAGTTATATACGGGTAATAAGGGTTGATGATACCATCTCTTGCCGTAATACTGTTAAAAAGATCATTGCTGTATGCAGCTCCATTGGATCCGTATACCCTGAATATGGCATAAGTATTAAATGCCCCCATCCCCAGGCTGGGATAAGTACTTGATTCCGGCTGATTTATACTATCCATTTTTTCCGTTGTCTGAATATTACTAAAATCTCCTCCCGCCAATACTATGTTCAATTTCCCGGTAAGAAGCGCAATTATAAGAAGGGTTACAGGCATTGAAATTTTAAATATTTTTCTTAGTCCAGCTTTTTCCACAAAAACCACTCCTTTACCTTCATCTCATATTCACATACACCATCAAAATCTAAATCCAGGAAGCAGAATGTATCCTTTGCCCACTTATACTGACAGCCTGTTTTTTCGTCCCATTCAGTAAATTCCGAAGGATCATCCGGAAATCTCGCCCATAGCTTACCCCAAGGCATTCTGTGGGTAATATACCTGTCTGTGAGATGAGAGCCACTACTCATGTCAAGAAAATAGAAGATGTCATCTACCTGCACATCGTATATATGTTCTGACAAATGCTGTCCTGCCTCATCATAGTACCATATATCACCATGGGAGTATTCTGTATGTCCCGCTGCCATACAAAACGCTTCAGCCCCGGCCTGACCGGCAGGCATATCTATCCCTATTTCAGCCATGGCCCCTAATAATTCTTCCGGGTCCATATAGTAGAAGTCACCTTCTACAACTACCCGATATACGTATTTTCCGCATTCAGGTGTAAACTCTGCCTTTTTATCGCCATTTTTCTTACAGGTCGCCCTGTCCATATAGTATGAATTATAGGCATTAGCATAAATATATGTCCCTTGTTCTACTTCACCTGCGAAGCTTCCGTCTGCGTTATAGTATCCGCACCTGCTTTTTGTTATATAACTGCCTTTTTTTATTGCGGTAAGCTCAGAATCATCAAATCGAACTGTTCCAATGCTAAAATCAAGCTCCACATATTCTAATTTATCAGCCTCTGCAGTGGGGCTCGGCGTCAGGGTATAATTGGGTCCGGCAACATCCGTCACCCCCTTCTTTTTGCCATTATGTATACTCACATAAATAATAATAATCAGTACAACAATAGACAAAGCTATAGGGACATATCTCCACAAACATTGTTTCCTCAATTTCTCTCTATCTCCTTATAAAATTCCCGACTTACTACAAAATCCCGTAAAGGGGTAGATATCAGAATATCCCGAAGCACTATGTATATAGCCAAAGAATCGCTGTCTGTTATCTCCATGAGCTGTCCGTAATCTGAAACAATCTCTCCGTTTACACCCAAATATATATCTTCAATCAGGTCACTATTTTGTTCTATATGATAGTCCTCTGTCTCCTGCAACATAAGCGAATATGTATAAATAAATGTTTTTTTCAGGAGTTCCTTAGGGTTCTCCTCATACACATGATTCTTAAGCGTCTGAGCCGTTTTTTCTCCTGCTACTTCTATGGCATTATCTATACGTCTAAGCTCTTTTCGTGCTTCTCTAAGTGTCAGCAGCCTTGGCAGAACAGTAAGCAATACCGCTACATATACGATAAAATATACAATAATTAAATGGCTTCTCTTCATAGCTCATCCTACTTTTCACTCTATACAAAGCTCTCTATCTCAGCCCATACTATTCCCAATATGCCTGATAGTAGCAGTATAGTTCCCAACAGCAGTAGAACTATCATAAGTATTCTTCCTAAAAATTTACCTGTACGCACCCAGTACTCCTCCTTCAGGCAAACAGATGGACTCTTCCCGCTCCAAAAGCTCATATAACTGTTTTTCTTCAGTGCAGTACAAATACTCACCAAAACGTCCGTTATTCACCCCTTCCATCGAATACAAGCCTATATGAAGCGGGTGTTTTTGAATCGCAGATATTTTCAGTATATACTCTATTTCCGCCCGAGTTAATAATCCATCACCATTCGCTTCAGTAACAGTCCGGTAAATAGCTTCTTCAGCTTTGGCTTCCGTACATATATCTGCCTCAACCAGATATAATATGGTGGGTACCACCAGCAACACTATTACCGATATGAGTATCACTGCTATTTCAGATATACCATCTCTCATTTTTTGCCCTATCTGATAATAATCCCGGTCAGCTCCTCTATTACCTGACATAAAGCTCCGGCTGTCATCATAAGCAATGACAGCCCTGCCAGAAAGATAATAAGGTCTACTGCCCAATCCAAGAATCGTTCATCCATATATTTACTAATTTTGAGTAAAGGTCAGTGTACTCACTGAACCGTTAGAATCTCTGGTCACCAGGCAGGAAAAACTGGCTGAAGGATTTATATAGAAAAGAGCTTTACTTTTATCTTCCATATTTTTTACTGCACTCTCAAAAGTCATGGTATTACCGGAAAGTCCGCAGTCATTAGCTCCATATTCATATTTAACACCCACACCTGAACTGCCGTTAACCACAGTATATTCGCCGTTCTTCACATATATTACTGCGGTGCCGGCCTTCATATTTTTAATAAGCTTGGCCAATTCACTACCTGATGCCGTTCTTCTGTCTCCTTCGTAGAAGCTGTACTCTAAATCAGAGAGCTGTCCCATAATAGTGTCATACTGAGACGTGGAATTGGAAATCGACGCCCTGGCTTTATTGTATATATTCATACCTATGGCAATAAAGCCCACTGTTAAAATAATGCCTACTGAAAATAATAAAATCTTTTTTGCTGTATCCATTTTGTACTCCTTTTCTTTTCTGTTTTATATTTCTTTTATTTCAATACGGGTAATGCTGTCATTATTATCTCTTAACAGCGTCACCCTGTATTTTTTCATGGGATTAATAAAATATGACGATTTTTCATTTCTCAGCTCATTTATAGTGCTACTGTCTATTTGAAAAGAATAAGCTATATTGTTACTGTCCTTTCTGGTAACACTTATGGTGGCTTCTGCCTTACCATACAGATTTCTCACATAAGATACTATTTTGTTACCTTGCACTTCCTGCCCTTCGTATTTTTCTATCTCTTCCCGCTTTAATGCCTGCAGCTTCTGATCTTCTTTTTCCGATACGAATCTGCCGATGTTAAGTGCTTTTGAAAAAACAGTAAATCCAAGAAATATCAGAGAAATCGTTAAAATGAGCCCTGCCGCAAATATCAACATTTCTTTTATCTGTGCCATCTATTCTCCTTTCAAATAATCCTTCCTTTATAGAATTTGAATTTCTTCCATCATGGTAAACACCTCTGACAGATCAGCCAGGGCTATCCTTAGGAAGGGGATAATCAGGTATCCCATCATAACAATAATTCCGGGTATCCAGGAAAATACATCCATAAGATTCTTTTTACCGGACGTCATAATCTCTTCTGACAAATCAGTCATTACTTCCAAGCCCCGTCTGTCTGCTTCCACAGAGGAAAAGGCCTGATATATGCCCACATCTGAAACAGCCAGAAAATCTTCAGCCAGCACTTTAAATTCATAGGATTTCTTGCCTCCTTCGTCTCTCAATACCGCCAAGGCATTTTCTGCACCGGCCTGATAGAGATTAAGAGCGTCCTGTATATTTTCTCTGAACACATCAGAAAACATCTCCATACTCTCCAGTAATTCGCAAGTACCTATGTTGGCCAAGCCTCTTTCCATTATGATGACCGTCTGTAGTCTCTTAACCTCCGCTGTTATACCCTCTCTCCTTCTGTAGCCTTTATACATAAGGCGGAAAACCGGAGTCATACCTGATACAATGGATAAAACATCCAATATTAATATCTGATACCAGTGGAGATACAAGCCTCGATACACTTCGATTCTAAGCACTATTTCGGCTACTGCTCTTTCGGTAATAGCATCGCTACAGTCCGGAACCAGAGTATCAAAAGCTAAAGCTGCTGCTTCCTCCAGCTGACTGCCCTTCATTTTTTCGGACTTAAACTCGTTTATAACAGTCAGCATCCCGGCTTCTATCTGTTTTTTCCGGGCATCATTACTTAATAGCGCTATCTGATCAATATTACCTATGTATGACGTCAGTGCCTTTTTCTCAGCATTTTGCTGTACCGTCAAAAAAATGACACCCAGGCTGAATACTATGATTCCATATATAAAACAACTAATAAGCACCTTAGTCCTACTGCTTTTTTCACCTGCTTCAAAAATAACTTTATCCAGCCACAGTAGCCTTTTTGAAGGTTTCTCTTCGATTTTATCCCTGATTTTAGCGCTTTTACCCATTATGCTGTTGGGCTTTACTTCAAAATACTCTCTTTCTTTTAATTGAATGCCATAATCTATAATGCTGTTACCCTTAAAATCCGTAACAACGTTATACACGGCCAAAAGAGCCACATAAGACAAAATCACCACAATATTCCCGGTACCCAGATAAAAAATGTCCAGTTCCTCTGACAGTATTAAACCTGTCCTTTGCACCAGAGGAATCATTAATATCGGTAAAAGTGCCACAAAGAGGTAGCCGGAAAACATATACCTACGCTTCCTTCTTTCATATATGCCTTTCATGACCTCAGTACGCAGAATATCTATATTCTTACAAAAGAGGGACTCTCCTTCCGGTGTCAGAATATCTCCGTTTTCCGAAGCTTCGTGGGCCTGTATTAAGAAAAGCTTCAAATAGTTGTCTTTTATGCTGTTTTTTATATAGGCCCTCACTCTTTCAATCCTGTGACCGGACAGCATTATTCTCATTATTTCAGCCGCATTTTTCTGGATTTCGGAGGAAAAATCGTAGGATGCGCTGTCCAGGGCTTCCAGTACACTTTTGGAATAAACATACTTTGTCTTCACAGCCGCCAGATATTGCAAAAGTTCTTTTTGAAACCTCTCATATTTTTTCCCTACTATGTGTTCAGGCAGCTCTCTTGCCAGTATGTAAATCACAATAACTGCCAGGCTAAGGGATATATGAGACACTCTTCCCTCTATCAAATAATTCATAAGAAGAATAAAGACCGCAGTTATGGAGCTAACTGCCCAGACCTTCATAAGGCATACATCCGTAAGCTCATTAACCGCTGACCTGGTATAGGGCGCGATGGTTAAAAAACCTTTTTTTATACGCTTTCTAAGCCCTGTATAAATTTTTGATTTTCCCATCTTCTACCTCGTTTATATATGCGATGCTGCGAACACCATTTATATTTACTAAATGAATATCCACTCCCAGTGCCTTCTCTGCTTCTTTTCTGGCTGCATTTTCATCCGAATAGCCTTCCTTCATCATCTGGGCTCCGGTGAAATCCGACACCATATCTTCAGTCTGCTTATAGTGGGCAGTAAACAGCACCTGTCCGGCTATTCTGGATACGCTGATAACTACTGCCGCCATGGCAGGAGAATTGACCTCGCCGATAGCATATACCTGCCCGGTGGTCTTTTTGGAAAAAGCTATTACTTCGTCCTCTCCCTGATCTTTTGATATACGTAAAGTGAGGGAATTGGCATGAGGCAAATATTCTCTTACGTTTAGCTCAAAGCTTTCTGCCTCTATAACTCTGATACTTTTCTTGGCGCCGATTTCCATAAGTATGGCTCTGAGAAGAGTAGTCTTTCCTGAGGCCATCTCTCCCGTAACTGCTATACTTTTTCCTGATGTGGCTATATTTCTGATAAGCTGCCTCAAATCATCATCTGCCACCAGCTGCTCTAAAGTGGTAAAATGTACAGTATCAAACTTTCTGATAAGCCCTACCCAGGTATCAGTAACCGGAGGTCTGCATACGGATATTCTTCTGGAATCCACCGTGTCCGTAACTACCATGGGATTGGCCGCTGACAGCTCCCCTGCCACGGTATTTCTTATGAGATTCCTAAGAATTCTTATCACTTCCCCATCGTTTTTAAAGGAAATAAATGAAAGCTTAATCAACTTTCCTTCAATGATGATATGTACACTGTCATGACTAAATCCCTCTTTGCTCTCTGCATCACTCTGATCAAAATCTCTGGAAAAGTCATAATAGCCTTTTGCCTTCCCGGATAATCCCAGCTGTATTTCTTCCACACTGTCCTTTTCCCAATTCAAAAAGTCTATGGCCCCCATCCCGGCAGAACGCTGGTATAAAAGCTCCTCCAGCACATCACGTCTTACCTTGTCTATATCGGAAATACCGGTAAAAGCCTTGCTAACCATATCTTTACTTATCTCGGATACAGCTACGGCTTCATCTCGAAAGAAATGATCCCACAAGAATCTGAAAGTGCGCTGCCCGTACTGCTCTTCGTAGTATTTATACAGATGGTTAAAAATAACATAAGAATCCTGATAATCAAGGTACTTAGCTGCGGATACCGATCCTATTCCTTTTTCTCTCAGAAAGGAAGCAATCTCCGCTTTTACCGCTATTCTGGCTCCTATCTGACCGCTGCAGCAGTTTCTCAGATTTTCTGCCGTCTCAGTTTCCTTGGCATAGGCATTAAGATATTTTTTAAGAGAAGATAGCAAAGCCTCAAAATTCTCTTCTCTTTCCATTTTTACATCAACTTTTTTCTCTAACAGCAGAACTCCGGTTAATATAAACAAAAGTGGTACTGCCACAAAAACAAAAATGTCAAACCAATTCATAGTTCCTTTATCACCACCTTGCAAAATTTGGCAACAGCCCTGAAAAAGGCTGATTCATGCCGTTTTTTTCTACTTCCGGCTTCCAGAAACAGCTCTGCCACCCTGCCCTCCATGCAAGCATCAAGAAAGCTGGCGCTGGCGGGAAGTCCATAAACATTATTTCGATCTCTGCAAAAATGATAGGAAAACCAGCCGGAGGAATATGCTGATTTTTCCAAATAAGGATGCATCACGTACAAAAGCTTTCCTGCCGTGCTTAATGGCATACTATTCAGGTAGTCCTGCCAGCTCTTTTTATCCTGGGGAAGAAGCACCACCACCAGGTCTGCATTTTTTATAAGAAGATCTGAATATACTCCTCTCTCTCCGACTCCGGCATCCACCAAGACGTACTCAAATATATCCTTCATGACCTTCATAATAAGTGCCACCGAATTTTTCTCAGTCATTTCGCTCTCGTCATAATCGAACCAGGGAAAAAGCAAAGGTCCCTTATTAATGGTACGAATCCCCGCATCCATAACCGTCTTTTCTACAGGCTGCTCATATAAAGCCCTTTGAAGAAGCGAATAAAAACCTACGCTGCTGTCCTTGCCGCTTCTTATTTTTTCCGGCATCCTGACATTGAACAAATCAAGGAAGGCCGAAGGACTACCGGGCAGAGCGGTGACTGCAACATTTTTCCCTTCGGTAATCCCCAGTGCACAGGCCAGAGCTGCCATTATCCTGCTGGTATCGCCATATTCTTTTTTGTCGGTCCAGAAAACTACTGTTTTTCCCATATAATTACCTGTAAATTACCATGCCCCATTCATCATAGGGAGGACGTACTGCTTTTATTTGCTCAGTTACTATCTGCGGATTACTGCCTGTGATATCCTGCTTCACCAGGCTATAGACCGAGTATCTTACTATCCTGCTAAGCTCTGACAGTGACCGAATCTCCAGAAAATCCAGTAGCACCACTCTGCCGCTTTTTAGCATAACTGCGGTACATTTATATATCTCTTTTTCTGAAGATACAGTTGTATACAGGTCATGTGCAAAGCTGCCTACCAAAATGTTCCAGTCTGTATACTCAAAAAGCATACCAAGTAATCCAAAGCCTTCATTGGGGGGATGTATAAGTGCCCCGGCCTTTTCACCTACCTGCTCGTCCAAAGCCACCATGCATTTCACCTGTAGCTCTCTGTAAAAAGTCTTCAGGACTTTTTCATCCAGAATGCATATATTCTCTTTTTCAATGTAGCTTTCCAAGGCAGGGATAAAACTGCCGCACAGGAGCAAAGAAAACACATCTTCTCCTGTCATATAACCCGTATGATATAGGGGAAAGCTTTCTTTTATTTTTCTATTTTTCATATGATCTTTATGGGATTATCCGCTGACCCTCGCGGAAGAGATTTGGAAGATAGCCTGATTATACACCCGGGACAGTTATTTGTAAATACGAATTGCAATTCGTATATGTAGAAAATGCAGGGTCATTTTTGTGCGATTTGCATAAATATTCATTCCCCCAAAAATTAGTCTTGCCTTTGCCAAATAAGCATGTTATCGTATATTTTATCTGTAGGATGTGGCGCAAGGAGGTATTCTGTATGGATAATGAGGAAAACAACAAAACACCGGAAAAAGAAGAACAGAAAAGCGCACCTTTTCTTCCCTATGACATAACATTAAATGACAATTTCCATATATATGATAATACTGAATACTACAGGGATAAGAACAGAACAGAAGATTTTCCCCGAATGAGCTCGGGTAAAATCGTGAAAAATTACGAACAGAAGCTCTCTGAGGAGATTAAAGAAATACAGAATGGAGAAAAATAATTATGAAACTTTGGGGCGGCCGCTTTACAAAAGAAACCAATGCCTTGGTACAGGCTTTTAATGAATCTCTTTCCTTTGACAGACGCTTTTATGCTCAGGATATTCGTGGCAGTCAGGCACATGTTACCATGCTGGCATCTGCAGGTATCTTAACCGTGGCAGAGCGTGATACAATTATTGCTGCCTTGTCGGCAATAAAAAATGACTTAGATACAGGAGCACTGGTATTCGATGACAGCCAGGAAGACATCCATTCTTTCGTGGAGGCAGAGCTTATCAAGCGTACAGGTGACACAGGTAAAAAGCTTCACACCGGACGTAGTCGTAACGATCAGGTAGCTCTTGATATGCGTCTTTACATTCGTGATGAGATAGATGAGACAACAACATATATAAGCAATCTTCTCTCTACCATACTTAAGCTTATGGAGGAAAATCTGGATACCTATATGCCCGGATTTACTCACCTGCAAAAAGCTCAGCCTGTAACTCTGGCTCACCATCTGGGCGCCTACTATGAGATGTTTTCCAGAGATTTATCCCGACTTAAGGATACCAGAGAAAGAATGAATTACTGCCCTTTGGGGGCCGGTGCTCTGGCAGGCACCACTTATCCTCTGGACAGAGAGCTCACCGCCTCCTTGCTGGACTTCTACGGCCCTACTCTCAACAGTATGGATTCCGTAGCAGATCGTGATTATCTGGTAGAGTACCTCTCTGATCTCTCACTGATAATGATGCATCTTTCCCGTTTTTCCGAGGAGATAATAATGTGGAATTCCAACGAGTACCGCTTTATCGAGCTGGATGACTCATACTCTACAGGTTCTTCCATAATGCCTCAGAAAAAGAATCCTGACATAGCAGAGCTGGTAAGAGGAAAGACCGGCCGCGTGTATGGCCATCTTTTAGCTCTCCTTACCACTATGAAAGGACTTCCTCTTGCTTACAATAAAGATATGCAGGAAGACAAGGAAGGCAGCTTTGATGCCATAGATACAGCAAAAGACTGCATAGTTCTCTTTACCGATATGATTGCTACCATGACAGTGAATTCTACCAATATGGCAGAATCCGCTAAAAACGGCTTTACAAATGCTACTGACGCAGCTGACTATCTGGTTAAAAATGGCGTTCCTTTCAGAGATGCCCATGGTATCATAGGCCAGCTGGTACTTTTATGCCTTGAAAAAGACTGTTCGCTGGATGACCTTCCATTATCTGAATATCAAAAAATATCTCCTGTTTTCAAAGAAGATATTTATGACGCCATCGCCATGAAGACCTGCGTAGACAAGCGTAATACCATAGGCGCTCCCGGTAGGGAAGCTATGGAAAAGGTTATTGCAATATATAAATCAAGATAAAAATGTGACAAGGGGACGTATCTGTTTGACACAAATGTGACAGGGGGACGTATCT
>JAZUFN010000245.1:0-2328 GCA_045640725.1 Lachnospiraceae bacterium | reverse complement strand
CATGGCTCGACTATGCGTAATTACTGCATGCAGTGCGGGAAATTCCATGGGCCGGAAGCTGTTTTTGGAGGAAGAGGTATCCCCAGATGCGAGTGTGGAGGCATCATAAAGCCGGATGTAGTGCTTTATGAGGAGGGGCTTAATGATGAGATCGTAAATGAGGCCCTGGCAGACATTAATTCTGCGGATACATTGATTATAGGCGGAACTTCTTTAGCTGTCTATCCGGCAGCGGGATTTATCAGGTATTTCAGAGGTGAAAATCTGGTGCTGATCAATAAGAGTGCCACTCCTTATGATAATAATGCAGACCTGCTGATAACAGCAGGCCTGGGAGCAGTTTTCAGCCGTATTAATATATAAACATAAATCAGACAGTACCGAAACTGTCATAGTATAAACAATCTTTGTTGCATTTTCCTGTCAGAAGCTTGTCGCAAGGTATCATCTTGTGATGGGCTTCTGATTCGTTTTGATAGCGATTTATGCGCTTTCTGGTATAGCCGATATAGGCAAAATTATTCTCCTTACCGGGGATCATGGCAGCACAGCTGTTGATCCATACTACATTACAGTAGTCGTGGGCACAGAGGTCAAAGGACATCTTAAAGTCATAAGCACCGGTGGAATATGCGGGGATAATAAGCATAGTCAGCATAAAGCCACGCATGATACGCTCCATGTATCTGGTGGTCAGGAAATCCTTACAAATCAGTACAGAGAAGCGGCCTATGCCCTCATAGTGGAAGACGCTGATAAGACCAAAGCCCAGTATATCCTCCATGTATTCACCGTGGTCGCAGTTCATGACATAGGGATTCTGCTTGTGCTGATGGGCCAGAATATGGCCATGACGATCCAGTATGGAGCAGACATTTATGTGCTCTCCGAAAAATGTGGGCAGGCATATCATGGCAGGAAGTTCTTCCTGCTCCTCGGCACTAAGCTCCTTTATCCGGTCGATGATAAAGCTTTCGGTCTCAGCGTTGCCCAGCATCTCAGGGAATACCACAATCTCAGCCTCATTTTTACCGGCTTCCAGAATTTTATTCCAGATAAGAAAATTGAATTTGTCAATCTCGTCCAGATGGTAATCCAGAGAAAAGACCTGTAAATCTTTGCTTTTATGGAATCTGATGTCAAAATTCGGACGGCAGGAAAGTGGCGACGCAGCTACTTTTAACATGCCGGTGGCATCAAAACGCTTGAAAAATCCCTTCGGAATAAATATATGCTCGTCAACAATATTTTCTGTGGTATTGTCATCTTCAATGACCATGAGATTGGTCAGGTAGTTGTCCAGACGCCTGTAGGAGAAGGACTGACGGCTTTTGCGGGCCCATACACAGGTGCAACGGGGCAAAAGCTCTATACCTGTTTCGTTGCGGTTGGTATTTAATTCGTGTGTCGTATTTTTTTGCTGCAAGGTATTAATCTCATCCTGCAGTATCCAGGAAAGACAGGAGTCCAGGGCGATGATAAGGCGCATAATACAGTTTTTATCATCGTTATCCATAAGATTCTGAGCCAGAAGCACCAGGCTGTCGATGAAGGTATCGTCGATATCCGACTCCAGAATGGGCATGAATCGCCCTTCCATATTCAGCTGAAGCGGCGTGCGGGACTGGATAATGTCCTCTACGCGGCTTTTTTCTTCAGTGGATATACAACTGTAGCGCACCAGGTAATTTTTGGCCTGAGTGCGCACGATGTAAGAACACATGTCTGCCAATACATTATAGATTTTTACTTTACCAGAGATGACCGTCCCCATAGTCTTCTGATTCCTCCGCCAGTTTGTTGATAGACAAATCGCCGTATGCCCAGCAGAAACAGAAAATCTGAGCGCGCGCGGACATTTTTTGAGTTTTTAACAAATTCTTAACTTCGTCTTTGGTGTACCACTTGGCTTCGATCTCTTCAAAAGAAGAATCCGAAGGCAGGATATCACCTGACACTACTGCAAGTACAACTGATGTGGTTTCGTTGGTGAGACCAACGGCGTTAAAACTGCTTTTTAAACGTACTAAGCGCTTTTTCAGGGTAAGTCCGGTCTCCTCCCGGAGCTCTCTGGCAGCGGCCTCTGTGGGAGTCTCGCCTTCGTCAATCATACCTGAGGGAAAATTGTAAACCCAGTCCCCCAGGGCCATGCGAAACTCCTTGCTGAGAATAATCCGTTCATTATCCTCGGAAATACCGATTACCAGGACAGTTTTGCTATTCCAGCTGCGTAGATCTTCCAGAGTGTTAATATTCAAATCACGACTGACCATTTCATATTTCTTTTCCCTGTGGTCCTCTGTTTCGTAATAAAGATTATAACGACAC
>JAZUFN010000244.1:0-11290 GCA_045640725.1 Lachnospiraceae bacterium | reverse complement strand
GTCAACTTTTTTGCAAAAAGTTGACAGTGAGAAACGTCCCTGTGTCAACTCATCTATTCAATATATAGGCTCCCATATTCAGGTATGCTGCGAAGGTCAGCCATAGAATATAGGGTACCAGCAGCCAGCCTGCCCTTTTATCGATTTTTCCGAATTTGCAGGCGCATATGATGACGATTGCCCACATTACCATTAGCCAGATAAAGGCCGGCAGGCGCCACTTTAGATTGAAAAAGACTATGGACCACATGAAGTTCATGGCCAGCTGTATCCAGTAGAGGATCATGACCCTTCCCTTACAGCGGCTGTCTGTCTCTGCTACCCAGACCAGGTAGTCGGCCAGTCCCATCATGAGGTAAAGCACAGTCCAAGCCACCGGGAATACCCAGGCCGGCGGCGCCAATGGTGGCTTGGACATGGAGCCATAATCAGCCATCCCTTTCGCTGTTAATGCCGCTGACACTCCTCCCACCAACAGCGGTGCCAATAATGACAAGATAAGTTTAAACAGGCTGATTTTCTTCATCGCATGACTCCTCTCTTTATATTTTTCCCTCGTTTATTATTCTTAAATCCAGTGGCAGCTCCGGAAAGCTGTCAAAAGCTCCTATCAGGTCCACGTAGAAGACCTTGAAGGGCAGTTCCAGTGTATCTGCCCAGCTGATAGCCTTAGCCTGGGCTTCACGGTAGGTATTGGCCACAAACATTTTCTGAAAGCTGAACAGTCTGTCGCCGGGGCCTATAGGACTGTCACTGTTTCTCTTGCGATTATTTAGTTCATATACCCAGTAACTCATGTTCTCTCCTTTTTTGAACGAAGTGAGAAAATGGAGAACCCCGAAGGGGTTTGAAAAGCTAAGCCTTCATGCGCAGCATGAATTATAATGGCTTAGCGTCCTCTTTCTCTCCTTTCGCAGTTCGCAGGTTGACACAGGGACGTTTCTCGCTGTCAACTTTTGGGGTGGCGCCGCATGCCGGGGAGCAACCGGCACACGGCGCCTGCATCTATGGGGGCTCAATATGAGATTGTTAGCGTTCTTCTACATATCCACATTTATAACAGACACCATTTTCGTCCAGTGCCACACCACAATATGGGCATCTGGCTCGGGAGCAGCAGACTTCGTATTCCTGAGAAGCCGTATTGTCGCCGCTTACAAAGGTGATTTTTGAAATATTAAGCTTGTCTTTAAGAAGCTCATAGGTGAGCTTAATCATACCCTCTACCGTCATGGTCTCCTTGGTGACTACCAGCCTGCAATTGGGGTAGGCTGTAGCCAGCTCAGTCTTGAAGGCCGGGCCCATATTGGTATTCTGCCTGCTACCATCTATGATGCCCTCTTCCTCATAGACATTCATTACTGCAGGTAAAAGAGGGTCATCCTCCCTGAGTATCAGGGCGTGGTCAAAATTCCTTAGGACTGACCAGGCTATCTTTTTTATCTCATTACAAGGGAAAACCATATTGACTCCGGGATTAATCTCGTCCTCTACCTCGATAGTCATGATGCCCGTATGTCCGTGGAGGTACCGGGCTTCTCCCTTGAAGCCGTAAAAACGGTGTGCATACTGCAGGCTAAATGTTGTGATACTTTTCATATTCCGGCTCTCCTTTTCTCTTTATGTGCCTTTCACTTTCCCGTGTCTGCTTTGTGGCTATATAGTACACCCATTCCCTATATTTTACAGTGTCTCTGAGTAAACAGCTTTGTGGAAAAAATGTGTAAGTTTTTTCACTTTTTGCCATTTTCTCAAAATATATGTGAAATCCTTTTCCGAGTGTGCTATAGTAAAAGTATATAAAACACAGTCGGGAGGTAGTTATGACCATTGGAGAAAGCCTTAGAATTAGCAGAAATGAAGCAGGAAAATCTCAGGAATATATGGCTCTGGAGCTGGGCGTCACCCGCCGCACCATAGTAAACTGGGAAAATGATGTGTCTGAGCCCACCGTCAGTCAGTCCATAGCCTGGTACAAATTGGTCAATAAAAATCCCATCCCCTATCTCCTGCAGACAGTCTATCCGGATATGGATAAAATATCTGCAAAGGATGAGGATGAGCGTATACTGACTGCCCTTATGCAGCTGATTAACGATCTGCCGGCCCAGGGGGTGCGACAGCTTATGTATCTCTTTTTCGGTGATCATGGCAGTTCTCCCAGAGCTGTACTTCAGATGATTACTGCCCACCTGCAGACTCCCATGAAGGACCGCATCGCCCATGGTCAGCTGGTGGCTACCAATTATGAAATAGCAAAGCGTACCGGCACTCTGGCCCGTCCGGACCATATCCAGCCTGACCTGGACTGCCTGATTCAGGCTATAGAAGATGCAAAAGAGGGGATAAGTTAATTAAGCTTATCCCCTCTTTTCACAGGCCTTATTATTCAAATGTAATACGGTAGACTGTGCCGTAAGAAGAGGCTACCGCTCTGTATGTGGCTCCCTTCATCAGCTCATTTACCAGGCTCTGGATGCAGATCTCATCCTGACAGCTGTATCTGAATTCCACAGTCTTGTTTTCTTCGCTGTAGCTTTCCTTCACAAAGCTCAGGACTTCCTCCTGACTCTTAAGCTCCTTGTACTCCTTAAGGATGCCGTAAAGGTCCGTAGAGTTGCATTCCGTGCCATCTGTGGCGGCAGCCTGGTGGGTCTGATTGAAGAAAGCGTCAGATCCGTTAAAATATGTATAGTCCACGTAGTCAGTATCATCAGACGCTGCATCGTCCCAGGTAACATCTACGTTGTACCACTTGCCGTCTATCTGTACCTGATTCCACACATGGGCTCCTGAGCCCTCAGCGGTGGTGGCAGTGCCGCTCACTATCCTGCTGGGGATACCTGCCATTTTCAGCAACAAGTCAAATGTATAGGCGTATCCTGCAGAAAAACCTGCTCCCAGTATCAGTACTTCATAAGGAGTCTGGCCTGCAAGGCCCTTTGGCGCTATGCCATAAGTCACATTTTTCACCAGGTAATTATGGAAAAATTTCTCTTTATCATAGACATTGTCATATACTCTGGCTTCACTCACTATCTCTCTCAGCTTTGCGATAGTCTGCCTGTCTTCCTGGGAGAGCTTGCTCTCGTCACCGTAATCCAGCGCATAAAAGAATCTGAAATTATTGGCAGTAGTGATATATACCATGTAGTAGGAGCCATTACTGTATCTGTTTACTTCATCCACTCGCACATTCTCCACACCTCTCATGGTGGAAAGGGTATTGGCCAGCTTCATAATCTCAGACTTAGTATTGACAAAAAAGCCTGTCTTCAGAGTGCCACCCACGCCATCCAGCTCATATATCTGGTCCACAGCCTGGGAAAACATCTGGTCCAGTGTATATACGGTATTGGTGCACTTTGCAGACTGTACCACTACGTCATCATCATTATATACAAATTTGCTGCCTGCTCCGTTTTCAGCGAATGCCGGGTCCTTGTAAGTCAGCATAGGTGTATTGGTAACAGCCGCTGCCTCCTCCACACGACCAAAATCTGCCAGTGCAGCCAGACCGTTGACAGCCAGCCCCACCAGGCACAATATTAAAATAACCAGTGTGATTACTGAATTTCGTTTCACGCTTTTTCTCCTTTTCACGCCATAAGCACTATAGTAAGTAGAATACAATATAATACTCGAAAAAGCTTAAAATATCATAATCTCCCCCTTATACTTTTATAAAATCTACATTTGTTATCATAGATTTACTATTCGGAGGCAGGCAAAAATCAGCACAAAAAATCCTTTTACCGAGCATTTCTCGATAAAAGGACTTTTGTCTGTCATTATTTAATATCAGCCTATCTGGCCCAGGATCTTGTGCAGTACGGTGTACAACTGTCCTGCCTCCTCGGCGGTCAGACTGATGCAGGCCCCCATTTTTGCAGGGATCTCAATAGCTTTTTCACGCAGGTCCATTCCCTTTTTGGTCACGGTCACCATAAGGAATCTCTCATCCTCGTGGGAACGCTCACGGGTCACCAGCTCTTTTTTCTCAAGAGTCTTAAGAAGTGGTGTCAGAGTGCCGGAGTCCAGGAAAAGCTTCTTGCCTAATTCCTTAACACTAAGGCTCTCATGCTCCCACATAACCATCATGACGATATACTGAGTATATGTCAGGTCAATCTCATTCAGGTACGGGGTGTACTTCTTGACGATTTCCTTTGCTACAGCGTACAAAGGAAAACAAATCTGGTTGTCCAACTTAAGGACGTCATAGTTCTTACTCATTTTATTCCTCTTCGAATGGGGACTTATAATTTGGATCCTGAGAAGCAATATAACCGGCACGAACTGCCTTGGCTAACTGGTCGCTGCAGGATGTGGTACGTCTGCCACAGATAATACCGGAAAGTTTTGATTCAATCTGATCCACAGTCCATCCATCTAATAATACAGGAATTGTCTTCAAATTTCCATCACAACCTCCCATAAAAGAAATATTTTTTACAACATCTCCGTCAAGGTCCATGCTAATAAGCTTAGAGCAAGTGCCCTCTGTCATATAATCAAAATGAAACATAATCAACTCTCCTTTCTGAACTGTATATATTACAGTGTCTCTCTAACCTTTGCTGCTACCTTCTGAACATTCATGGTTGGCTCAAATCTCTCAACGATCTCGCCGTCCTTGTTCACAAGAATCTTTGTGAAATTCCACTTAATGTTATTATTGTTCTTGAAATCCTTATCCATTCTCTTTGCTGCCTGATTCAGGATGAGACCCATAGGACCTGTGAAACCCTGGAACTTGGTGTTCTCTACGATCCACTTGTAGAGAGGAATAGCGTTCTCACCGTTAACATCAATCTTTGCATACTGAGGGAATGTAATACCGTATCTGCCTGTGCAGAAGTCGTGAATCTCTTCATCGGAGCCCGGAGCCTGATCAGCGAACTGATTGCAAGGGAAGTCAAGAATCTCAAGTCCCTTATCGTGCATCTCCTCGTACATCTCCTGAAGCTCTGTATACTGTGGAGTGAAACCGCAGCCTGTAGCTGTATTTACAATAAGAAGTGTCTTGCCCTTGAACTGTGAAAGTGCTACATCGCTGCCATCCTGTGCCTTAACTGTAAAATCGTAAACGTTCATTTTAGTTCCTCCTAAATTTTAATAATTTGTTAATCCCATTTTAATTGCTCTAAATTCGATTGCGTTCAACCGATTACGGGACGTATTGTACCCAATTTAATTTGATATGTCAATACCTTTTTTAAAAAAAATTTTGAGCCGAAGATTTTCCTCCGACTCAAAACGTCTCAAAGCCTTTATTTACGCACCTCCAGGTGGTCTCACTATTTTCGGAGAGAAATTCGGAAACGAGAGCCAGAATATGCTTTTGACAGTGTACTATACGTAAAAAAGAATGAGCCCCCGGGTCCGCTACTCCGGGGGCTCTACGAACTGTATCGATTATTGACAGCTAGTCCTCTTCGCTGTTTTCCTCGGATACGACCTGCATTTCACTGCCGTCTGCCCGAGCTTTCATAAGCTTATCGCCATCTGCGAAGTACCAGAAGCCGTCTCGGAAAAACATATCTCCCTTTACATCGTGCACAAACCAGTTGTCAAATCTTGTATCGGTGCATTGTATCTCATAATCTTTTTCACCATACACCGCATAACTATAGTGGGCTTTTGCAAGTCCTGTGCAAAAATCCTCATCCGATCTCAGAAAATAGTAGTGTTTGCCGGTCTTATTTATCTGGGTGTCGTCCCAGGTAATGTCTGCCTGATACCACATTCCGTCCAGCTTTACGGCATTCCACATGTGGTTCATGTCTGTTGACGCTATATTTTCCACTTCTATACCGGCCCGGGTCAGAAGGATGTTGTATGCCAAAGCATAAGACATACATACGCCCTCCCCGTAGGCCAAAACCCCCCAGCTTCTATAGCGTCCCTCTGCACTACTTACATACTTTGCCTTGTCTACCACATAGTCGTGGAGAATCAGGGCCTTGTCCAGGTCCGTCATTCCCTCCTGTAACAGGGACAGGGCTTCGTCTATTGCTTGGTTCACCGCTTCATATCTACCGGCAAATCCCGAGTCCATGCCCGCAATCATGGTAGTGGTAATGTATTCTTCATTCCACTCAGGCTGGGTATAAAAAGAATTTTCCCGACATTCATAGGCAATCCTTCCCTTACCATTGATTGCCTCATTCCATGCCTTGGAATTTTCTTCGTTTTTTGCTTTAAATCTGCTGATATCGACAGGCTCTGTCTCACCTTTTTCCAGCATTGCCACATAAAGGTCGGTCAGGGTCTCGTATGTGGAATAGTCGCCCGGATCTGCTTCAGGTGCAGGACTTTGCGGGGATTCCTGTGGTGTCGGCTCTACCTCTGACAGCGTGAGCTCCGCTTTTGGCAGTGTAGAATCTGCTTTTTTGGCAGGTGTATCTACAGGTGCTGTCTGTGTCTGCTTCTGCCCCCCTCCGGCAATCACACTCCCCTGAGATACAGCACCTGTGATAAAGCCACCTACCGTCAAAGATATGGAAACTAGTACTATTATCAGCCTGTTTATGAATTTCATTATGTTTCCTCCGCGGATTATACAATCCCAGGAGGCACATATGCTATGTATTCCTCTTAACATAAAAAAACCTTGGCTGCATAAGCAGTCAAGGGTCTAAAGTCAGATACATATGTGTCTCTGGCAACCGGCTGTCATACTCTGTCATCGTTCATCGATGACATCAGTGAAGACCCTTGGCTTTGCGTCCTTGCCTTTCGACAAGTTTGCTATTTTCAGTTCGAATTTATGGTGGTAGTTTACCACACAGTTATGGGAAACGGAATGGGCTAAAAGTCCCAGCTCTTATTTCTTTATTTTTATTTTATAAATCAGGGCTCCTATTCCCATTCCTATCAGGGCCCCTATGAAGCCGCCCAGTGTATTGGCCTGCAGGTCGGCCACTTCGAAATAGCCTCTGCCTGTCACTCTTTGGGTCGCCTCTATGAAAAGGCTAAAAGTGAAGCTTATGCAGATAGTCAAAAAAGCAGAACGCAGGGCCTTGAACTGGTGATACATCCCCATAGCCAGCGCCATGGCAAAGGGTACAAAGAACATTACGTTGAGGAAAATGTAGATTTTCTCAATTTCCGTAAGCTTCTGGGAAAACATGGAGGAATAAAATATGCCGTCTCTGCTGTCCGCTTCTCTGGAGATGAGGGCCAGCTCCACCACGAAAATGCTGTATGCTCCGGCTATGGCATAGCCTATTCTGTTGATCCAGGGCAGGGCTTTTTTCTGCTTGCCTGACGTCAGGGTGCATATCACCAGAATCAGTGCGAATACTACAATAGCTGCTATTATAGTGTCCTGTACATTGATGAAAGCCATCTCCTTATGTGCCAGCTTCAGTGTTTTTTCATATATTCTTTTTATAAGTTCTGCATCTATTTTGGGAAATTTCATTTTCTTATTATTCCACCGCTACATATTCCGGGCTGTCAAAGGGTATTTTCCCGTAGCGACTGTAAAGGGTTTGTGCATATGAATAGCAGGTATTCATGGACTGGCGCAGGATTTCCTCGGAAATAACCCCTTGCTCGTAGACGTCCATTATCTCGTCCATGTCCCTGATTTCGATGAGACCATTTGGTAAAACCACCAGGTCCAAAAGCAGGTCCTCATAGACAATGACTTGATTATCAGGATTTTTTTCTGCTGCCAGGTAGTCGGCTGCTGCACTGTTAAGGCGGGCGGACTCTCCTACCTGTAGCGCTTCAGCACCACATTCCCTCACAACATCTATATACCAGTGGAGGAAATTTTTGTCCTTATCCATGACGCGGGTCACCTTAAGGCCTTTTTTCCGGTAGTAGGTAGACTCACCAAATGCAAAGTCATTACGCGGGTTCAGTGACTGCCAGCGGGTGACAATTTTGTCCTCTGTCACAGACAGTATCTCGTCATCGTGTAAAAACACCAGCTCATCCGGAATGAATCTTCTTCTGAAAAGCTTAAGATTGTCGTACATATTTTCCTCCCCTGTATACATATATTCGTTGGCGGTTAGTCGCAGCACAGCATAAATTATGCTCGGATATCAAGTAGACCATTCGTTGGCTGTTCACGTGATTATGCTCGGCCATTCAAAAGACCATTCACAGGCGTTTACGCTTCGCGTAAAGCGCTGCTTCGCAGCTCAAAGCCTGTTTCATGGACTTTTGGATAGCTTACGCTATCTGCACCCTACAAATATCCTTTTGCAAGCGTTGCTCGCAACGGACATTTGCTAGCGTGCAGGCCTCGTATAATCACTATTTTGACCACGTGGCGGGATGGAAGAGTAGGATCATTGGGACTATTTCCAGACGTCCTGCCAGCATGTCGAATATCATGACGATTTTTGAAGTATAGGAGAAAATGCCGAAACTGCCTCCTACACCTACTTCCCCAAGACCGGCTCCGATATTGTCGTATGTAGCTAAAACGCCCACAAATGTAGTGGTCAGGTCAAAGCCATCCAGAGCTACGATCAGAAGTGATATCGCAAATATCAAAAGATAAGAAATAAGCAATGTATTACAGGATTTAATTACATCGTGGGGCACGGGCTTTTTATCCACCTTGACTATATAGACTCTGTTCGGGTGGATCTGCTGACGGATTTCCTTGCCGATTTGTTTTACCAGCAGCATAATACGGGAAACTTTAAATCCGCCGCCTGTGGAACCGGCACAGCCGCCCACAAACATCAGCATCATAAAGATAATGTGAGTATATACCGGCCAGTCGTTGTAATTGACAATGGTGTATCCGGTAGTGGTCATAAGGCTGGCACAGGTAAAGAATGAGCCCAGCACATTGCCCTCCAGACTGATATTATTGGCAAAAAGAGAAATAATTACTGTAATGGATGCAAAAAGATAGATTACCAGATACCATCTGATTTCTTCCATTCCCAGGGCATCTCTTATTTTTTTCATCAGTAATAAATAGTAGAAGGTAAAATTCATGCCAAAAAGCATCATAAATACCGCGGTTACTATTTTTACATAATCCGAATAGCCCGCTACCGAGTCGTTGGTTACGGAAAAGCCACCGGTACCGGCAGTACCAAATGTGTGGCAGATGGCGTTGAATATGGGCATGTCGCCATCAAACAGCAGGAGCACGAACTCCAGCACCGTGAGCACAATGTAAAGCACGTAAAGAATGACTGCTGTGGTCTGAATCTTTGGCACCAGCTTGGATACGGACGGGCCGGGAGACTCAGCCTTCATTAGGGACAGGGAAGCTGATCCCGACATAGGCATGACAGCCATGACAAACACCAAAATACCCATACCGCCTATCCAGTGGGTAAAGCTACGGAAGAACAAATTACAATGCAACAGACACTCTACATCATAAAGGATGGATGAGCCTGTAGTGGTAAAGCCCGATACTACCTCAAACAAGGCATCCACGTAATTGGGAATATCCTTAGTCACTACAAAAGGCACCGCACCTATCAGCGACATAATGATCCAGCAAAGCGCGGTGGTCACAAATCCTTCTTTGACATAGAATCCACGTCTTTCCTCTGCGTGACGGCGGCCAAAAATCAATGAGATTACGAACAGAACGATGCAAACTGCTGCCACACAGAGATAAGTCACCGCTCCGAAAATCTCGCCATATATAAACCCAACTATGGCAGGAAGCAGGAGGAAAACGCCTTCTGCCCCCACTACATAGCTGAGTACTCTGAAAATACCACGTATGTTCATGTTATATTTTTATATCCTATCATCTGCTTCCATCCGGAAGCATGTTTTTTAGTATATTACTCTAAAATATCTGAAATGTCGTTAAGGCCCATGTTGGTAGTAACCACGACTACAGTATCTCCCACTTTCAACATATCACGACCGGAAGGTGTAATGATTTTTTTACCGCGTACAATGGCACATACCAGGAGATTTTTCTTAAGCTTCAGCTCCATAAATGGCACATTGCAGGCTGGTCCATCCTCTCGGATAGCAAATTCCAAGGCCTCTACTTTGTCATCCATAAGCTTGTACAGGGCTTCTACATTGGAGCCTTCGCTGTTTTGCGCGGCGCGTACATGCTGCAGAATGTGCTCTGCAGTAAGCCTTCTGGGGGTGATGACCGATCCGATGGGAAGGGAAGTGATAATCTCGTCCTCGTCCATCTTATTGATGCGGGTAATAAGCTTTATGCGTTCTGATACCTGGTGTGCATAGAGGGATAGGAATATGCTCTCTGAGTCCACACCTATCATGGAAACAAAGGCATCCATGTCCTCCAGGCCATTTTCCAGGAGCACTGAGTGATTGGCTGCGTTGGCGTTTAATATCTCGGCCTTGGGCAGCTCATTGCAGAGGTATTCGCATCTTTCGCGATTTTGCTCGATTATTTTTACATGCACTCCGTTATCAATGAGGAGCTCTGCCAGATAATGGGCAGTGGTGCCACCGCCTGCTATCATAACATCCTTGATAGGCTTCAGCTTGGTACCGTTAACGGTGTTGTAGAACTCGGATATCTGGTGCTTGGAAATGATGACGGAAATATTGTCACCGGCCGCCAACACAGTATTACCGTTGGGGATAGAGACTTCGCCATCACGAACAAGAATACAAATAAGCACCGATCGGTCGAATTTTCTGGATACTTCCTGCACTCTCATGCCGTTAAGTATAGAGCTGTGGCTGATTTCCAGTCTCAAGAGCTCCACTCGGCCTCTGGCAAAGGAGTCTACTTCCAGAGCCTCAGGTATGGAAATAAGCTGTAGTATCTCACGGGCAGCTGAAAATTCCGGATTGATAATCATGGACATGTTCAGGGCATTTTTAAAGAAGTTGTGCTCCGGCAGATATTCTGGCTTTCTGATACGTGCGATGGTCTGGCACTTGGAATTGGCCTTTTTCGCGATCATACAGCTGATCATATTAATCTCATCTTCGGATGTAACCGCAATCAGAATGTCCGCCTTTTTTACACCCGCTTCCATAAGAGTAGCGAAAGTAGTGGCGTTACCGGTAACCCCCTGCACATCCATGGTGCTGACCGCAGGCTGAATCTTCTCAGCCGAACGATCCACCAGTGTTATATCATGTTTTTCTGCAGACAACTGCTTGGCCAGGATAAAGCCTACACGTCCGCAGCCTACAATAATTATGTTCATAGTAACCCTCATTATGAATTATACAATTAATTTATATCATACCACTTTACGCCCCTCCACACAACAGGGTTTTGTTTCAGGTTTTTGTGACATGGGGACGTATCTTTTTGACACATTTGTGACAGGGGGACGTATCT
>JAZUFN010000243.1:0-6545 GCA_045640725.1 Lachnospiraceae bacterium | reverse complement strand
GGGGACGTATCTGTTTGACACATTTGTGACAGGGGGACGTATCTAATTGACACACTTTTAGGGAAAAGTGTGTCAATTAGATACGTCCCCCTGTCACAAATGTGTCAAACAGATACGTCCCCTTGTCACACCATCAAAAATAATGGCAGAGCCGGGAAAATCCCAGACTCCGCCACTTTTCTTACTGTTTTTCTTTGTACTTATTTATAAAGCGTTCCATTACTTCCGTAGTATGCATGGACAGCATGCCTGCCTCGAAGGCCTCCATTATCTCCATGTAGCTGTCATCGATAAACATAATTTCATCATAAGCGTATCCGTCCCTCTCGGCTATCATCTTCATGATTTTTACTTTATTATGTCTGGTGTCGATAGAAATGAGATCGCCATGGTGCTCAAATACTCCGGGATAGCACTCATGCAGTCTGTTATACTTTGAATTGTACTCAAAGCTGTTACTGCACTCTGTAAGCCCATATATCTTGGCTCCGTTTTGCTCATGCAACATATAGACCAGGTCGTAAACTCCCTTGGGTGCTATACAGTTAATATAGGCATTATGCTCTATATTGTACTTAAGCCAGTCGTCGTAGTTCAGAGCACCTATCATTCTCTTGCCATCGTCATCATACATTTTGAGGCAAAGCAGTGTGTTGTCTACATCTGCAAAAAGCACTTTTATTTTTTCCAGTTTTTTCTCCATGTCCTCTCCTCGTATATTTCCTTTTTCGTATATATTGTAGCACTTATAGCAGCGCTTGACAATTATATGATACCGTCTAGCCGCAGGAGCCATGAAACGAAGCGGAACAATTCGAGGATAAAATAAATAATCGTAACAGCTTAAAACATCTTATCCAGGCGCTTAAGCTTGTTCATAAAGTCATCGTCTCTGTTTTTGGTATCTTTGGTGCGGTCCATCTGCTTTCTGAGCTCCAGCATCTTCTCATCATTTTCAGCGATAGCCTCGGCACATTCTTTAAGACCGCTTATTATCGCAGCTGCGTTAGGAGCATTTTTCTTATACTTTATATCATGCTCTAAACTGGCCCAGAAGTCCATTGCTATTGTTCGTATCTGAACTTCAGCTTTAATTTTCTTTGATTCATTGGCAAAAAATACTGGGACCGAAACTATAAGGTGAAGGCTGCGATATCCGTTTTCCTTGGGGTGAGCTATATAGTCCTTCCTATCGATTACCTCAATATCGTCCTGAGCACAGAGGGCATCAGCCAGCATATAAATATCATCTATGTATGAGCATACGACCCTGATGCCTGCGATATCGTTAAGGTTGTCCCTTATATTGTCCTGGGAAATAGGGATTCCCTTTCTGACCATCTTCTCCACAATACTGCTTTGGCTCTTGAGTCTGGTATGTATGGAGCTGATGGGATTCCTGTCGTTTTTCGCGGAAAACTCCGTCTGCAGGACCTCAAACTTTGTTTTAATCTCTCGGATAGCGCAGGAGTACTCCATCATCATGTTTTTGTACTCCAGCACAGTGTCCATCATTTCATTGGCCTGGTCATAAAGAAAATCCATACCCAGCTGATCTATGCTAATATTTGGCAGTAATTCATTCATTTGTTCTTTCTCCTTGCAATAATTACTTTTATTATAAAGCCTCCCGCTTAGTGCTTGTAATTATATTTTAATGAAATATTGTGGCTTTATTGTGACAATCCGGCGAATTAACCGGCGTCCACTGCCCTGCGGCAGGCAGGACATATATCCGAAGTGTCAGATAATATGCCCACCAAGCCCATGCCTAATTCTTTCATATAGGATAGCTGTCTAAGTCCGTGCCTGGTCTCCACACGTTCAATCATATGTTTGCCGGCGTTCATGGGCAAATGGTAGATAATATCGATGCAGGCATTGTCCACAGCAAGGATATCCAATGATTCAACTTAATAATTTCACCAATCCAAGAATCCCCACAAGAATCAGTACGATAATCGAAATCTTAACCGTCAGTCGGTCCAGTTCGGATTTTTTTCTCTGCTTCTCATAATATCGTGCTGTGGCCTTTCGGAGCTCGTTAAGCTCCCTTAGCTTAATTATAAAGTCCTCCAGTGCTTCCTCTTCATTCCGAAAAACTGCCGCATCATAGTCTGACTCGCAGTCTCTCTCACTGACGCTTCGCCTACAGACTCTATACCCTTCGTTCACTTTTTCCAGGATGATGCCTTCGTAGTTTAATATATGGATAAATGGTACATACAAATAGCCATCCTGTAATTCTTCTTTCTCTATGATAAGCCTTGCTTCTTCTATCTGCAACTCACTGTCCTCCTAGTTATATAGATAGAGCCACGGGTTTGAAGCCCGTGGCTCTATGTATCTGCCTTCTCCATGAAATTCTCATTACAGAATAGTGTCATGGCAAATTTGCATTTTGTATATTAGTATTCAAAGGTTATAGGTTCACTGGTTTTTTGAATCAATACCAAATCAACTATGCAACCACACCCACTAAGTCCTAAAAACTGACTAATATAGATATTTGTTCTTGGCTTATAGAGGTTTCCTTTATCATCTGCATAAAATGTATATGCATATTTCAAGTTATGACGCCCAGTCACCAAAACATTCATTGTTATTTTTTTCATACTAGCGTAATCATATCCCACACTATTATATGCTATATACGAGTTTATCACACTCTCTGTACCACCTGTAGCCTGATACACCTTATTCAAAAAATCAGTTATAATCTGACTATCGGATTCCCAGTACAGTTCTTTCTTTTCCGGCCCAAAGCCCTCCAGTTCCAGATCGATGCTGACTTCACTACCGAGATCATCCATATATATAAAAATGTTATGAATCTGGCCACTCATCTCATTCCAAGACATAAGCGCATTCATATATTTCAATGAAAGTGCATATATATGCATAAATTCCAATTCTTCCAGAGGTTCTGTACTAATGCTGTCAATTTTCACTTTCGAATTTAAGTAATCTTTTTCCTCTCCTATACCATGGACAATGTTCCTATCCGGATTAAAGTAATAAAAATCAACCTTTCCGTCCTCTCTGTCAGCATATACATACATCTCAGTATCCCAACCCCGAACAGGGTGTTCGTTTTCATCCAGTTCTCTATATTCCCTATCTACTATTTTTTCAGTAATATATAAATCATCATATGAGTCTGTAACCATATCACTATACAGCCAGCTCGTAATAGCCCCACCAAGGACCTGCATAAGTGAAAACCTGCCTTTGCTCAGGCTCTCCCCCTTGGAAGTCACATCAAAGCAAAATGCATTAGTGGGCTCTATGCCGCGATATTGATAGCTCAAGTACACCAATCCATTGCCACTTTCAGCTTTACTAAACTCATCATCTGTAATTTCCTTGCCTTCATATCCTATTTTCTCCCAATCAGGCTTTGTATTAGTAGTATTTTCTACAGCCTGGGAAGGATTAGGATCCTCGCTGTTTTCCGGCTTCTCTGTAGTCCCTTTACCACATGCTCCAAACAAAATGCATGAGCAAAGAAATATACCGGCAAGTGTAAATAATTTAGTTTTCATAATTTAGTCCCCCTCGGATAGTCCAAATATACGACCACGCATTCCTCTTTATATAAAAAAGGAGCCATTGTGGCTCTTGTATAGCCGAAAATGGGACTCGAACCCACGACCCACGCATTACGAATGCGTTGCTCTACCAACTGAGCCATTTCGGCATATATTAATTACTAAAAACAATTTAAAATGTAAATCGAGGCGACAAGATTCGAACTTGCGACCTCTGCGTCCCGAACGCAGCGCTCTACCAAACTGAGCCACGCCTCGATAGAATAAATCCATTCGCTCTTTGGCGAACGGATTTATTATCCTATTTTTCATATAAAATGTCAACTAAAAACATCAATCCCGTCGCATTTTTCTCATTGCTATGGCGGCGATAATAAGGACTAGTGGGAAGGTGCATCCGGCCAGCATGCCCATCTTTATATTATCGTCGGAAAGCTGGGATACTATGCCTAGGAGAGCTGGGCCAACTGAGCCGCCCATATCACCTGCCATAGCTAATAGAGCGAACATAGCGGTGCCACCTAAAGGGAGCTGCTTGGATGTAATACTGATAGTGCCGGGCCACATGATACCTACTGAACTGCCACAGATAATGCAGCCCAGTAAGCCTGCTACAGGATGGACAGACAGGGCTGCCAGTCCTCCCAGAGATATGCCATAGGTTCTGTGAAAGGTCAGAAATAAAAGCGGCGTAAAATTAATGGTAATTGCCTGAGTGATAAAGCCCAGGTAACAAGCCAAAAGTGTTTTATTGTAGTTTTTGATTTTATTCATTACTTGGTCAGCAGCATCATAATCTCATTGGATCTCTCTACGAACTTGGTCATAGCTTCAGGTGAAAGTGGCTTGTGCTGAAGCAGGGCCAGGTCGTACAGCTGCTCACAGATAACTGTGGCATTTTTTGTACGGGAGTGCTCGAATAAATACTGAACCAGAGGATGGTTGGCATTGAGAACAAGAGTCTCGCTGACGCCAAACATATCATCCATGCCGGCATCCATACCGCCCATGGAGTACATCTTCATCATATCCTGCATTCTGCGGCTCTCCTCAGAAAGTGTAATCATAGCTGCGATACGCTCAGACTTAATCTTCTGTACCTGTACTTCCAGCTTTTCCTTGGAAAGAGTCTTGCGGAACATATCAGTAAGCTTGTTCTGCTGGTCTTTAAGCTCATCTTCTGATGTCTCATCCTTCATATCCTCTGCCACCTCAGAGTCGATACGTACAAAACGTACTGTATCATTCTGATACTCCAGCTGAGAAATAAAAGGCTGATCGATATTGTGGGTAAGGATAAGAGCATCCTTGCCGTTTTCTTTAAACATATTTACATACTGGCTCTGCTGCACAAGATCTGTAACATAGTATACAGTATCCTTCTTCTTTTCCGCATCTTCGCCCTCTGTCTTATTATCCTCTACAACCTCAGCCTGAACCTCTGCCCCGTTTTCATCTGTAGCTGTAGTTTCCTCGCCCTTGGCAGCCTTTACATACTCCGGAAGAGTAAGGTATTTATCGGAAAGGTTTTTAAAGATAACATAATCTTTAATTTTATCACGGAACTTGTCATCTTTAAGGCAACCAAACTTGATAAATGGGGAGATATCATCCCAATATTTTTCATAGGACTCGCGCTCTACCTTGTACATACCGATAAGCTTGTCAGCTACTTTCTTGGTGATGTAATCCTGAATCTTTTTTACAAAGCCATCGTTCTGAAGAGCAGAACGGGATACGTTAAGTGGCAGGTCAGGACAGTCAATGCAGCCCTTAAGAAGCATCAAGAACTCAGGAATAACCTCCTTGATATTGTCGGCCACAAATACCTGATTGGAATAAAGCTTAATCTTACCCTCGATAGAATCGTACTCTGTGTTAATCTTAGGGAAATACAGGATGCCCTTAAGGTTAAAAGGATAGTCCATATTCAAGTGAATCCAGAAAAGAGGCTCCTTGAAATCATTGAAGGCATCTCTGTAAAACTTCTTGTACTCCTCTTCTGTGCAAGATGAAGGTTGCTTGGTCCAGAGAGGATTTACCTCGTTGATAGGCTTTGGAGCCTCAGGTGTCTCACCTTCTTTTACCTCTGCAGGCTTGGCGTTCTCATCCTTAAAGAAGATCGGCACCGGCATGAATGAACAGTACTTTTCTATAACCTCTTTTGCTCTGTATGCATTGGCAAACTCGTATGAATCCTCATTCAGATACAAAACGATGGTAGTACCACGCTCAGGCTTGTCACCCTCCTTCATCTCGAAGGTCTGACCGCCCTCTGACTCCCAGCTGACAGCCTTGGCACCTTCCTTATAAGAAAGGGTATCAATAGTAACCCTGTCAGCTACCATGAAAGCTGAATAGAAACCGAGGCCAAAGTGACCGATAATCTGCTCAGAGCCGGCCTTGTCCTTGTACTGCTCCATAAAGTCCTTAGCGCCGGAAAAAGCAATCTGGTTGATGTACTTTTCTACTTCTTCCTCAGTCATACCGATACCATTATCGGTAATAGTAATAGTCTTATTTTCCTGATTTACAAAAACGTCCACTCTAAACTCTGTACCCTCAGGAAGAGAAAACTCTCCTACTGAATCCAGCTTCTTAAGCTTTGTAATGGCATCGCAGCCGTTGGAAATAAGCTCTCTGTAAAAAATATCGTGGTCACTGTAAAGCCACTGCTTGATTATAGGGAAAATATTCTCTGAATCAATTGAAAGATTACCCTGTCTCATATTTGTATCTCCTTTAAAAAGATTTATTTTTCGAAATATTGCTTTTTCATCAGCAAGGTATATTTTACTACCCCAAAAACGAAAAGTCAACAAAAAATTAGCACTCACTGTAAAAGAGTGCTAACGATTTCGGAAAAGTTGACAGTGAGAAACGTCCCTGTGTCAAAAAGTTGACGGTGAGAAACGTCCCTGTGTCACATTATTTGGCGCAGGAGGTAATTAGCGACATTTCACCTTCGAGTTTATAGGCGCCAAAGCCCTTGGG
>JAZUFN010000242.1:0-4832 GCA_045640725.1 Lachnospiraceae bacterium | reverse complement strand
CAGCAGCATTTTCTCTTTTTCAGCCCCCCCTTTTTAGTATGACTTGCTCTGATGCTCAATATACCTTCGGATGTTTTCCTCTGATACAGAGCCGATTGTTTCCACATAGTAGGAATGATTCCACAGCTCACCTTTCCATAGCTTCTGACGAATCTCAGGGTACTGTTCAAAAAGTTTTCTGCCGGTAATACCCTTCAAATACTTAACAATATCAGTAACCGAAAGCTTTGGTGGTGCAGACACAAAGCAGTGGATATGATCTCCCTCGCCCGCTTCAAACAGATGAACTGTAAATCCCTTATCTGAAGCAATTTGCTGAACGAGTTCCTTTAGATACGCTTCAATATCTGCGTTCAATATCTTCCGTCTGTACTTGACAGACCATACCACATGGTAGTTAATATTATATACGCATGTTCTTGAATGAATTAGATTGTTCTTCATACACATAGTATACCACAAATGCTGTTTATCATCAATCCCACATGGGATATCTTGATGTTTTTTAGAGTAAAAAGCCATAATCAATGAGTATTTACGAAGAAGTTTTAATTTCACTCTTTGTGCTCATTAATTATGGCTTGGCGCTTTCATCTAGGCACTTGAAGAACCGAGGATTCCCGCTTGGTATCCTAAATAAAAGGTGGAGGATTTTTTTATTATGATTATTTCACCGTCCTTGATTGCTAAGAAAATAAGGGTTTGTTATAATAAAATTAATGAATTTTTTGTTAAACGGAGGTAGCTATGAATATCAATGTATTGGATTTTGGAGCTAAGGGCGATAATAAGACTGACGATACCAAAGCCCTTCAGAAGGCTATTGATACCTGTAATACGGCAGGAGGGGGCAGCGTTATTTTGCCCGGTGGACATATATATCGTACCGGTACTTTGATACTAAAGTCCAATGTTGAGCTGCACCTGGAAAGAACGGCAGTACTTAAGGCATCTGACAATATTGCTGATTTTGACATGCTGGGTACTCTGAAAAAAGGATTTGACGGTAAAAGAGACGTGCCATCCTATGAAAATTGCGAGTATGATGGTCTGCCTACCCTCTTTTTCCTGTATTGTCTTCATGCAGAAAACGTGGCTATTACCGGCGAGGGTGAGATAGATGGCAATGAAGAGATTTTCTATGGTGAAGTCCTGAAAGAGCATATAGAAGGAAGCTTTTATCCCAGAGTACCGCTTATGTATATAGAGGATGTAGAGCATTTCGATCTTAAGGGAGTGACGCTTTCTCATTCCGGTTTCTGGACCGTTCATCTGGTAGGCTGCCGCGATGTACTTATTACCGGCATCAGGATTCTTAACAATCTCCGCATGGCTAATTGTGACGGCATAGACCCTGACCACTGTCAGAACGTGCGTATCAGTGACTGCCATATCGAGGCCGGAGACGATGGTATAGTCTTTAAAAATACAGCTCAGAAAATGGAATATGGCAATTGCGAAAATATAACCGTAAGCAATTGCACCATCATTTCCACTTCCGCTGCAGTTAAGTTTGGTTCGGAAAGTGAAGCACCTTTTCGCAACATGACTATCAGCAATATAGCTATTTCCCGCAGCAACAGGGGTATTTCCCTGATGCTCCGAGATAAAGGCCTTTTCGAAAATATTGTTTTTTCAAATATTACCATTGATACCAGGCTTTTCTCCAAGGACCATTGGTGGGGCCAGGCTGAGCCTATTGCCATTACAGCGCTTAAGCGTAAAGAGGATACTGATATCAAGTACATTAAGGGCATTATTTTCCGGGACATTTTCTGTACCTCAGAGAACGGCATATTTATCTATGGAGAAGAAGGACAGCCTATTATCGATGACATAGTATTTGATCATGTCAGAGTAAATCTGGTGAAAAAAACCAGGTATGAAAGCGGTTTTTCAGATAGAAGGCCATCTGTAGTGGGCGGCCATCTGGATACCGGGGTAAATGGCATCTATGCCAGAAATGCTGGCAATATAAGTCTTAATGATTTTAAAGTAAGCTTTGATGAGAAAATTAAGCCGAGATTTGTTAAAGATGTGAATATAATGTAGGTGTTCCAGAGCCTAGAAACACTATATCTAGTACTTGCGAAAAGCCCTTTTTCAGTATATAATTTTATATCGTCAGTCGCACCAAGGCTTATATATCCTATAAGGTGCACTAATGAATAGAACAGAAGGGGTAATATATGAAAAAGAACAGATTACGTATCGGACTTGATGTTGATGACACTTTATACGAGTGCAATGCTTATGCGCTTTCCATTATAAATAAGCGTCATCCGGATGAAGAGCCGGTAAGCATAAATGAGATTAGAGGCTGGGGAAATTACGGTCGTCATTTTGATGAGCGTATAGCTCTTTATTCAGATCCTGAATTTGTACGTACTCAGCCTATTATCCCGGGAGCTCAGAAGTTTGTCAGAGAGCTTAGTAAGCATGCAGATGTATTCTTTGTTACAGCAGTGCCTGTTATGTGTATGTCTGCCCGTGCTGAGCGTCTGGTGCAGGACTTCCCTGAGATACCTTCTCAGAATATTATTATCGGTACCCGTAAGGATGTTATGGCGCTGGATATGCTCTTAGACGATGGCGCTCACAATATAGCTTCATCCAAGGCCAATTATCCTGTGCTTTTCAGAAAGCCCTGGAATATGGACATGACCGGACTTTTGGCTGTTAACAGCTACTCGGATTTCCTACAGCTCTTTAAGATGGTGAGAAATTCCTTTACCGAAAAAGCACCGGACCTGTCAGACGGTGGTGTTATCTGCCTGGTAGGCCCTTCAGGCTCTCTTAAAAATGAGATTTCTCAGGCCATGACAGAGATTTCCGCAGACTTTGAGAAGCCACTTACATCTACCACCAGACCACGTAATGCCCAGGAAGAGCCTGACGCTTACCGCTTTATTACAGAAGATGAATTTATCAAAGAAAAGGATTCAGGTCATTACCTGGAGACTACAGTATACTCCAGATATCACTTTGGTACTTCCGCTGATGAGGTTCAGCCTATTGTAGAGCGTGGTAATTATGCAGTTATTCCTATTGATATCTGTGGCGCCCTGACTATCCGCAATCGTTTCCGCAATCAGGCCCTGCTTGTTTTTGTTAACCGCGATAAAACTGATGTTGTAAAAAATATTATAAGCAGACAGTTGGATGACGATGACAAGGTGCGCCGTATTATGTCATTGGATTTTGAGTATCGTAATAATGATATCTGCGATATTGAGCTTTTGGTACAGGATGATCCTAAAGATGCAGCCCAGAGACTCATTGATATCATCAATACTAAATTGACAAAGTAATTAAAGAGGTGCCATGTACACAGAATTAATTAATAAGATAAAGGAATATGACAAAATAATCATTCACAGACATTCCAGACCTGACGGAGATGCCATAGGCAGTCAGGTGGGGCTCAAGCATGTCATTACCAGTAGCTGGCCTGAGAAAAAGGTGCTGATGGTAGGTGATCCTGCCGGACGCTATGATTTTATTGAGGATTCAGTGATGGATGAAGTGGCAGACAGTGAGTATGCTGATGCTCTGGCTATTGTACTGGATACATCTGCTCCCCATCTTATTTCTGATGACCGCTATACCATAGCTAAAGAAAATGCCCGTATGGATCATCACCTCTTTATTGAGCCCATTTGTGGTACTGAAGTGGTGGATTCTTCTTATGAGAGCTGTTGCTCTGTTATTACAGCCATGGTAAGAGAGTGCCATCTTCAGGTGGATGAAGTAGGTGCCAGAGCTCTTTTTACCGGTATGGTAACAGACAGTGGCCGTTTCCGTTTTGACCAGACTACTGATAAGACTTTTATGAATGCTGCATTTCTCTATGAAAAGGGCAATATTGATTTTAACGTGCTTTATAAGAATCTTTATGCAGAGGATTTTGAGAGCGTTAAGCGTAAGGCTGAGTTTATATTAAAGATTCAGTTTACTGAAAACAAGGTGGCATATATCTACAATACATTGGCAGAGGTAGAGGCTACCGGATTATCTACTTTTGCAGTATCCCGCGGCATGGTTGGCACCATGGCAGACATAAAGGGAGTGGATATCTGGGTGAATTTCACCGAGGAAAAGGATGAAGAAGGAAAAATTCATGTTCTCTGTGAGCTTCGTTCCAGCAAATATAATATCAATCCTGTGGCAGTTAAGTATGGTGGCGGTGGTCATGAAAAGGCCAGCGGAGCCACTGTAGCAGATAGAGAGACAGCTATGGCCATGCTGAGTGACCTGGATGCCATGATGATATAGATAATAGCGTTAAACGCGTATAAAGCCCTTATTAAGGGCTTTTGTTATATAAGGACAAGGAGAATACAATTCATGAACGAAGACATTAAAAAGCAGATTTTGGACAAAATTAAGGCATATGATCATATTATCGTGGGCCGTCATTTCAGACCGGATGGTGATGCGGTAGGCTCTTCCAATGGCCTGGCCTGGATTATCAGAGACAGCTTTCCGGGAAAGAGAGTAGAGGTAATAAATGAGGATTATTCAGGCTACCTGGCATTTCTGGAAGACGAGGAAACTGTTATTGAGGACAGCGAGTACGCAGATGCACTTTTCATAGCTGTAGACTCAGCCAATGTTGACCGTCTTTCCAATAAGAAGTATGCCCTGGCCAAAGAGATTATCAAGATTGATCATCACGTTGAAATATCTTCCTATGGCGATATTTCCTGGGTAGAGGATTACAGAAGCTCAGCCTGTGAGATGATTGTAGACTTTTATAAGACTTTTAAGGACGAGCTGGTGCTTTCCAAAAAGGCAGCTACCTTCCTCTATACCGGTATGGTGACAGATAG
>JAZUFN010000241.1:0-1831 GCA_045640725.1 Lachnospiraceae bacterium | reverse complement strand
AATGCATTTTGTGCTTTTAAATACCCTATAAAGTTGTATTGCACAAATGTACAACCCGGAGGGAGGTCAGGAAAGAATATGTCAAGTGTTATCGTAAAAGAAAACGAGTCTCTGGACAGCGCTCTTCGCAGATTTAAGAGAAATTGCGCTAAGGCTGGTATTCAGCAGGAGATCCGTAAGCGTGAGCATTACGAGAAGCCTAGCGTTAAGCGTAAGAAGAAGTCTGAGGCAGCTCGTAAGAGAAAGTTCAAATAGTTATATCTCTTTTAAGAAAACCGTGACCATAGGTATATCCTATGGTCACTTTTTCGTGTTTTATTATTTGCGGTTTGTATTATAAAATTCATTGAAAACAGCATTTTATTATGATAGAATCAACATTGGATTTTTATATCCTAAAATAGGATAGCTTTTGCCTTTACGGGGTAAATGCATGCGGAGGGTTCATGGAAGCAACTACCAGTGTAATGACGCTTCCTGCTAGTGTAATAAAGGCTGTATTTGGTGAATTGGACGGTTATAGCAGGAAAATCGAGAAAAATTTTAATGTTTCTCTTATACAGAGAGATTCAGAGCTGAAAATAGTAGGCAGCGTGGCAGGTGTGCAGGCAGCAGAAGCAGTGATAGGTCAGATGGCCAAACTGGTACAGGGGAAAAAAGAGCTGACTGAACAAAATGTTAATTATCTGATTTCCATGCAGATGGAAAATAAGCTTAAGGATACGGAAGGCCTGGATAAAGACCTTATCTGCTATACCCTTATGGGCAAGCCTATTGTGCCCAAAACAGTAGGACAAAAAAAGTACGTGGATTTGATCCGTGAGAAAATGATAGTGTTCGGAGTAGGTCCTGCCGGTACAGGTAAGACTTATCTTGCTATGGCTATGGCTATAAAGGCATTTAAGAATGATGAAGTATCCCGGATTATTCTTACCAGACCTGCCATAGAAGCAGGAGAAAAGCTGGGCTTTTTGCCGGGAGATCTGCAGAGCAAGGTAGACCCATATTTAAGGCCCTTGTACGATGCCCTCTATCAGATAATGGGAGCAGAATCTTTCCAGAAAAATATGGAAAAAGGAGCTATCGAGGTGGCTCCTCTGGCTTACATGCGTGGTCGTACTTTGGATAATGCATTTATTATTCTGGATGAAGCACAAAATACCACGCCTGCTCAGATGAAAATGTTTTTGACCCGTATTGGTTTTGGAAGTAAAGCGATTATAACAGGTGACATTACTCAGAAGGACTTGCCTGCCGGACAGAAATCAGGTCTGGATGAAGCCTTAAAGGTCCTGTCCAAGGTGGATGAAATAGGTTTTGCCAAGCTTACCGCTGTAGATGTTGTGAGACATCCTCTGGTACAGAAGATTGTAAATGCCTATGATGAATACGAAAAGAAGGAAAGTAAAAAGAATGTCCCTGGCAAAAAGAAGTAAAATTTTATATATTTGTGTTTTTGATTTGCTTTTTTTAATAATTGCAGGAATAATAGTTGACTATATACTAAGGCATAATAGCAATATTTCCCAGGGCTACGTGTGGCTTTCTTCCATACTTGCTCTGCTTGTAATATTGTCATCCTTTATTTTTAAGGAGTCCTTATGTGCCAATAGTTTCAATTCCTACATTGTTCTGGCTGCCTTTTCTCTGTCTATATTGCTCATGTTTTTCACAAAGGAAAGCCCTGAGATGCCTTTATGGATAGTAGGAGCCATCATTACTGCAGTTATGGTGGATTCGGGCATCGGCCTTTTTCTGGGCTATTTTGTGATGCTGCAGATGGTCAATCTGTCAGAGACAGACCTGGTAGCATATTTTGTACATGTTATAT
>JAZUFN010000240.1:0-15505 GCA_045640725.1 Lachnospiraceae bacterium | reverse complement strand
CACTTTAATATTTAATTATTGACAAAAGCATTTTGACTGTTATATACTTATTTAAGTATTTGTTTAAAAAGAATGACAAAAATATCACAATACTACAGATATATCTACATTATTATGTTTTTTCAAAGGTATTAAGGGGGTAGTAAAATGTTAGTTTATTCTTCATTGCATGAGGCTGAAGAATTATTTAAGGCTTTAAGCACACCCATGCGTCTCAGAATCATGGAGCTTATTACTGAAAACAACAATTTAAGCATGAACGATCTGGCCGAGACTTTAGGCCTTACCAACAGTGCCATTTCCCTGCATGTAAAGCAGCTGGAGTCTGTAGGCCTGGTACAGGTAGTGACCGCCTCCGGCAAAAGAGGCCTTCGCAAAATAGTGCGCCCTGTATACAATAAGCTTATCGTTAATATGGCGCCTGAGGCTGAGGAGCACGCCTGCTACAGAGATAATATCAAAGTGGGCCATTACACCAATATCGATGCTCATCCTACCTGCGGCATATGTACCAGCGATGCCATAATAGGTACTTTGGACAATCCCAGCTCCTTCTCCTATCCTGAAAGATTCAACGCCGGCATCCTTTGGTTTGGCTGGGGCAGCGTTACCTATAATCTGCCCAATCGTCTTCAGGCAGGCCAGTATCTTACTGAGCTGCAGATTTCTTTTGAGATATCCTCAGAATGCCCGGAGAACAACGACGATTATCCCAGCGATATCCACTTTGAAATCAATGGCATACCTTTAGGCAAGTGGATCAGTCCCGGCGACTACGGTAATCGCCGCGGCCTGCTGGTGCCTCACTGGTGGTCTGACCTTTTAAATCAGTACGGACTTCTGAAAACACTTATTATAAATAAAGAAGGCACCTTTATTGATGGCACCTTCAAGATTTCAGATACTACTATTGACGATCTTAATATTGATTACAATTCCACTATTTATTTTAAGTTTTCTGTACCAAAGGATACTACCAACTGTGGCGGTATTACCCTATTCGGCGAGGATTTCGGTGATTACAACCAGGCTATTACCGTAAAATCCTTCTGGAAGGAAGATTCCAAGTATTAATGAGTGTCGACAAAGTCGACACTTCAGAGCAGATGGCGTTCGCCATCTGCTCTGTTATTGTTTTTAAGGAATTAAAAATGCCGTAAGCATCGATAAATTATCAATGCTTACGGCATTTATTATCTTAAGAACTTCTATTTACAGAAACGGCTTCACACCTTCCAAGAAAGGCATTTCATTACAGGTTATCCAACTCCTGCTGCAGGGTAGCCAGATTGTCTCTGATATTTAATTTCTGTGGGCAAACTGTCTCACATTTACCACACTTAATACAATTCTTTGCCTTTTCCTCTTCTTTAAAGTCATGGCTCCAATGCCATTTGGCGTCGCCAACATTGCCATATACGCCAAAACGATTCCAAAGAGAGAAGTTACCTGGGATATTGACACCTGCAGGACATGGCATACAGTATCTGCAGCCGGTACAGCCATTATTTACACGATTCTTAAGTGCTGTGCCTACAGCCATAACTGCCTCATTTTCAGCCTCACTAAGCTCGGTGAAATCGCTGAAGGTCTCCAGATTATTGGCTACCTGAGCCTCATCGGACATACCACTTAACACGACCTTAACATTGGGCAGAGAAGCCACCCATCTAAGTGCCCAGGATGCATTTGTTCTCTTTGGGTCAATAGCTGTAAAAGGACCGGTAACAGCTTCCGGAAGATTAGCCAGCTGTCCACCCTTAATAGGCTCCATAATAACGAGGGGAATATTTTTCTCCTCTGTAAGCTTGTAGCCCTTCATGCCTGCCTGCTCATCTGTATCCATATAATTCAGCTGGATCTGGCAGAAATCCCAATTGGTATAGTTGATAATATCTTCAAAGACTTCATATGCGTCATGGAAGGAAAAACCAAGATACTTGATTTTTCCGGCTTCCTTCATTTCCTTTAAGTACTCTACTACTCCCAGATCTCTCATCTTGGTCCAGCTACCCTTGTTAAGTGCATGGATAAGATAGAAATCAATGTAGTTTTCATCGATTCTGGATCTCTGAAGTTCAAATATTTCTTTTGCATCATCCAGAGTATTTACCTTCCATGTAGGCAGCTTTGTCGCCAAATAATAGGTATCTCTCTTGTACTTGCTGAGAGCTCTGCCCACAAAAGGCTCACTGTCACCATTATGGTAAGGGAAAGCAGTATCGAAGTAATTTACGCCTGCCTTGTAAGCATCATCCAGCATTTTTTCAGCCATTGGCTCATTAATTTTTCCATCTATAGTAGGAAAACGCATGCAGCCAAATCCCAACAAAGATAAATCAATGCCTAATGTTTCTACTCTTGTTTTTGTCACACTCATATTCAAGCCTCCTCGCATCTGTCAGATGCTATTTTAGAACATATGGTAAATACCATTCACTATTCTATCAATCATATCAGCATTTGTCTATAGGCTAAAAAACGTTTTTTATAACTTAGGTTTCAAAAACCACTTCGCTTATTTTCCCAGTACATAAAATGCTACAGCAGAAGCCGCTGCCACATTTAGGGAGTCCACTCCGTGGGACATAGGTATTTTTACGGTATAATCACAGCAGTCTATGGTTTTTTCCACCAGGCCGGGGCCTTCGGAGCCCATTATAATGGCCAGCTTTTCTTCATTTAACAGCCTTTTGTCATCTATATCCACCGACTCTTTTCTCAATGCCATGGCAACTGTCTTGAATCCTTTTTCCTTAAGTACCTTAAGGTAATCCTTATTTTCTTCTTCGGAAAAATAGGTCCAGGGTATCTGAAAAACGGTGCCCATACTGACTCTGGCCGCCCTTCTGTATAGCGGGTCGCTGCAGCCTCCGGTCAGAATGACCGCATCCATATTAAGAGCCGCTGCCGACCGGAAAATGGCTCCCACATTGGTAGGATTGACTACATCCTCCAGTATCACTACCCTTCTGCAGCCTTCCAGTATCTCAGTAACCCTGGGAAGTGATTTTCTGTTCATGGCACAAAGCAGTCCTCTGGTCAGCTTAAATCCTGTAAGCTCGGTCAGCACTTCAAAGGCAGCCGTATATACCGGCACTTCAGGGTACTCATCCGGAATGTCTGCGCCTTCCGCGGCCCCCTCCTCCATAAGAAATGAAATGGGCTCATATCCTGCAGCCAGGGCTCTTTTTATAACATTAGGACTTTCTGCTATAAAAATGCCTGTTTCCGGCTCTCTATAGTGTAAAAGCTGTGCTTCAGACAGCTTTGAATATATTTCCAGTTCCGGTATATCTATACTATTAATACTAATCACCTTCATAGCACTTTCCTTTTTCCCATCAGGTGCTTCTCTCTATTGCCTCAGCGAACAACTATGAACCGCTAACCCCATCCCCTAGGTCCACCCCCAGGTCCACCCCGGGGCCCTTGTGACAAAGATTGTAGAGGGTGGGGGAGAGGTGGTATTCCTTCATGAGGGCTTCCACTTCAGCCAGCATTTTTTCTTTGTGTTCCTGGGGGATTTTGGACTTGACGCCACGTATCAGCAGGTTTTTGGGAGTATGGGTAAAATCAATAAATTCCAGTATCTGAGTCTTGTAGCCACAGTACTCCAGCAGATTGGCCCTGATGGCATCGGTCATGATGGCAGCTGTACGCTCCTTAAGGAGGCCGTAGCGGGTCAGGATACCAAATTCTTCGCTTTCTATCTGAGCATTCAGCTCATGCTGGCAACAGGGTACGGAAATGATGATTTTACTGTTCCAGCGGATAGCATGATAAAGGGCATAATCGGTGGCAGTATCGCAGGCATGCAGGGTAATGACCATATCTACAGGACGATCGCTCTCATACACAGCCACATCACCTACTTTAAAGGAAAGCTTGTCATAGCCGTATTTTTTAGCTGTCTGCTGACATTTTTTAATGACGTCTTCCTTAAGATCCAGGCCCGTCATGGTAACATCCAGGCCTTTTACATAGGTCAGATAATAGTATACTACAAAGGTAAGGTATGACTTGCCGCAGCCGAAATCCACTATATTTAAGGACTTGAGATTGGCCTTTTCCACCGCTTCTTCAATAAACTGAATGAATTTATTGATCTGACGATACTTATCATACATGGATTTTACGATTTTACCCTCCTTGGTAAAAACTCCCATGTCAATAAGTGGCGGAATAACAGTTCCCTCTTCCAGATAATAGCTCTTTTCTCTATTGTTTTCCTTATTGACTTTAACCGGAGCAGCAGTCTTGCCTGATGTAAGAAAAGCTTTTCCTTTTTTGGAGATCTTTACGGCATATTCCCTGTCTTTACTCCAGGCGTTCAGCTGCTTAAAGCCCGTATCCATACACTCCCTGCAGAAGCATTCCACCCGGGAAAGCGGCATATTCTCGTGAAAAGCCTGCTTGTCGGTAAACTTCTCTGCCTGATAGCCGTTCTTTTGCTTGGATATAACAATCTTCTTATATTTACCATCTTTCACATTGGAAAGGACCACCTTTTCAATATCCTCTTTAAAAACCTCACGCAAGGTTTCATCCAATTCTTTTTCCATTTTACTGTCCTTTCTCTGTATCCAAATATATAACCTTGGCCTGATAGTCCAAAGGGTCTCTATCCTCATAATCAAACAGCACCCAGACTACTTCCTCACTCCGCTTTGGCAATGCATATACTTCATGCTGAGTCTTGTCCGGAAAAACATAGTGAAAAGCCTCCACATGGGCCAGCTTGCCCTTTTCCACGAAGCGTCTGGTAATTTCCTTCTGTAAAGGATGGTCCGTAGCCCAGGCAGGTCTGGTCTTACATTTTTCCCTGTAGTAGAGGTCAAAGGTCAGGGCTTCCGATAAAAGCTCCATAGGAAGCCCCAGCCCCCAGGTCTTCTGTTCATCTAAGAGGAAGTCTCTAAGTATCTCAAAACGCTTCATTCTGGAATGATTCATGGAAAAAAGCCCCCGGTCCTCATAATAATCACCCAGGCGCTTCATAAAATCAAAAGTACCTTCATAGATACAAAAGAGCAGCTTCATGGTGATTTCAAACTGTCCGCTGTTATAGTAGATCTCCGTCATCTCCTCCACTTTTTTGATTTCCAAAATATCTTTGTAGGAAAGCCAACGGGTGGACAGTACCTCATAGGGCGGATCGTTATGATAGGTAATGCCATATTCTGCGGCGTGCTCATACATAAATGAACCCTTAAGCACTTTTAAAAAGCCCAGCTGTAGCTGATTGGGGTGAAGGGCATATATCTCATCATATGATTTCTTAAAGGTCTCATAATCTTCATAGGGAAGACCGGCTATAAGGTCCAAATGCTGGTGAATATTCCCGTAAGAAAGAATCTTTCTCGTGACTTCCTTTACTTTAGTGAGCTTCATACTGCGATGAATCTCACTGATAGTGGCGGGATTGGTAGACTGGACACCGATTTCCAGCTGCACCAGCCCGGGCCTTAAGGTGGATAAAAATTCCAGCTCCTCTTCGGTCAGCAGGTCAGCTGAGATTTCAAAATGAAAATTGGTTATGCCATTGTCATTTTCTTTTATAAACTGCCAGATGGCCATGGCGTGGTCATGCCTGCAGTTAAAGGTGCGGTCCACGAATTTTACCTGGGGTACCCTTTGGCCAATAAAAAAGCCCAGCTCCTCCTTTACCTTATCTATGTCCCTGAATCTCAGATGTTTATCTACCGAAGACAGGCAGTAAGAGCAGGAAAAAGGACAGCCTCTGCTGCTTTCATAATAAATAATACGATTGGAAAAATCAGCTTCCTTGTCATAAGCAAAAAGAAAGTCGTTCATATCCCCGGGCATTCTGTCAGCGGTAAAACAGATATTGCCGCCTTTATCTCTATAGGCAATGCCATTTATAACATTAATATCCTTTATATCCCCGGCAAAGTAAGCGCACATCTCCCTAAAGGTATTTTCCCCTTCGCCTATCATAATGCCCGAAAAGCTGTCATGCTCCTTTAGGAATCTTTCCACTTCATAGGAGACCTCAGGTCCCCCGGCCCAGATTGCGGTATCCGGGCTTATTTTTTTAAGCTCCGCCGCTATTTTTGTAACATAGTCTATATTCCAAATATAGCAGGAAAAACATACCGCGTCGGCGCCCTTTTTATAGACGTCCGCCAGTATGTCATCCTGCCTGTTGTTTATAGTGTATTCAGCTATCTCCACCCGGTCTTTGTATACCCCGGCGTTGGCCTTAAGGGTATACACAGCCAGATTGGAGTGTATATATTTTGAATTAATCGCCGCCAGAAGGATCTTCATAAATACTATTCTCCTTTATGAAGCCTCTGTCTCCTACTAATTCTTTTTAATTTTCTTGGAAATAAGTGGCAAAAGCTTCTTACATATAACTTCATTATAAAGTAAGCCTACCACCAAAGCAATAAGAATAATTTCCGCAAAGGTAACAAGATTTATAAAAAGCATATTTTTCCAGGACATTTTAGGCCAAATATTTTTGGCAACTTTCATCCAATACTTGACAAATCTGGTACCATAAATCATCTGTACAGCATATACTTCCAGTGTAACAGACCCCAGTACATTGGTCACAGGATTTTCCGGTATCATACCTGCTAAGAGTATGAGTGCCAGAGCTGTAGGGATGCAAACTACATAGAAAAGGTTAAAAATCGGTGTCTGAAGCTGGGTCTTAAATCCATACTGATATGTAACAGGGTGAAATGCCACAAGAAGCACCAGCCCCAATATAAGGCTGAAAAGACGGAACTTCCAAGGAGCCAGATTTTTAATCTTCGGGATGCTGCCGAGCTTGGCTGCATAATAGCCCAGAAGCAGAATAGGCAGACGGCACCATACTATAGCCATAGCAGGTCTGGTCATATAACGGCTGCAAAGTAAAGCTACAGTAATCCAGATAACAGCTACTGCCAAAGGTGCCTGCCAGATAAATCTTTTTTCCAGCTTCTGATAAATGAAGAGGAAAAGGTAGAAAAACATTATCGCCGGCAGGAACCAAAGGAATGAACCGCCACCATTTTTAAATAAGTCTATTCCAAAAACAGTAAGCAGGAACTTCGGAAGCGCCCATTTATTTACAATAAGAGCCACCAACGCCCAGAAAACAAACTTTAGGTAAACGAACTGAAAACGGGAAATCCAGAACTTTTTTGCATCCTTTATAGGCCTGCTTCCAATGGAAAAAGCTGACATAAAGAAAAACATGTCCACGCCCAGGTAACATATTGATTTGATAAAGGTCTCCTGCAGCCTAAAAGTGGTCACATTACTCCAGTAATGAAATATCAATACCATCAAAGCTGAAAGGGTCATGATGGCTTTTTTATTCATGGTTTTCATACAAATTCCTCTAAGTGAAACAATTTATCCTATAATATGATTAGTCCTCGTAAAGAACCTTTCTGGCCATAACAAATACCACTTTACCGTCAACTACATCCATAAGCTTTTCTTCAGCCTGTGTGCAGATGTTCCAACGGAGATCAGCATGAGCGTCAAGCATAGCCTTAAGAGTATCTACATTCTCTGTCTCAAATACATGCATTATAAAAGGGAAACCCATCATCATAGGCATAAGAGAGTATACGTGTGAGTAACCTGTAATAGTGGTATCAAAGCCCTGAACCCACTCAAGATCCTTCTCTACCATACCCATCAGCTCGATTTTCTCTGCTACTGCGTTAAGAGCGTCCTCGATAGATGCGCCTGCGGCCAGCTGCTCCTTATATGTGGAGATACAGATATGAGCTGTTGTAGAAGAGTCCTGATTCTGGTTGTTGTTCTCTGTGTTCTGGTTGTTATTTTCTGTGTTCTGATTGTTGTTCTCTGTGTTCTGATTGTTATTTTCTGTGTTCTGATTGTTGTTCTCTGTATTCTGATTGTTGTTCTCTGTATTCTGATTATTGTTTACAGGAGTCTTTGTAGGCTCCTCTGCCTTGCTGCCACATGCTGCAAGAGCACCTGCGAAAAGGGAAACGGTAAGAATTGTTGTTGCTACTCTGATAAATGTCTTTTTCATTGAAATAAATTTCCTTCCTAAATCAAAAAATAAATATTTAATTTTTAGTGCACTATCATGAATGTCGTAGCCGGATTTATATAGTTTCATTTTTTTTAAATGTTTCACACATTGTTCACAATGCCACATAGAAAATACAACGCCAAGGAAACGCAAATCCATCTGCCAGTTTCCACCACTCCCTTTATTTATCAGGCATTTCTTACATTAAAGATAGATTTGTTTACTTCTTTTTTCCATTATGCTAATATGTCCTCAACAAACAAAAAACACTTAAAAAGGAGACTAAAACAATGAAGAATTGGAACGCACCTGTAGTTGAAGAACTTAGCGTTAAAGAGACAGCACATAACTGGACCGGTGTTTATAGAGATGGCGGTTACATCGGAGATGGTGAGGTCAGCGGACATCTTAGCTGGACAAAGCCTGAACTTCCTAACAACCCATCCTAATTATCTTCAACCAAAAGAGCTGTAGAGTGACAGCCTAATAAAAAAAGATAATCAATGCTTTTCGCGTTGATTATCTTTTTTTTGTGGAATGGAGGGGTGGTATACCATATAGTACCCCCCATTTATCAAGCCTTCCTGCAAAAGATTTCCGGTCGCGATGATATCTACTATGCTACCAATATCGAGATCTATGACTATATCACTGCGCTTAAGCAGTTGGAAATCTGGGATGACGGCAAGCGTTTTTACAATCCTACCGCAAAGACTATATGTTTTAGAGATGATGAGAGCGTTATTCGAAAGCTGGCTCCGCAAAAAAGCCTATTAATTCGATAAGCCTCCCACAATCGATTTCAGAACTATATTCCGTTTTTTTTCCGTCCTTCAAAACATATATATGTCCCCCTTGTTCAAGTGTAATTTTTTTCCCATCATAAAAATAAATAACTATCTGATAATCGGGAGTGCCGATTATAGGCTCTCCCTGATGATATCTTTTTAACCTTGTACAATTGTTGAAAGCAGCAGCTATAACCTCTTTGGCTTCTGTTGCGTGAATTTCTTTACACTCATGGTAATCCAAATGTATGTAATCTATTTCATCGTAGGAAAATGACAATGTATTCGCTCGATGAACACATACCAGAATCATTATTATAACAACAATTAAAATTATAAGTAAAAATATATCAATTTTTGAGTGCTGCTTCCATCGCAGTAAACGTCGCATTTTCCCCTCCGCATTGTATTCTGACTGATTATATTTTTCTTTCCTTCGCTTACTTTATTCTTTATTTCTCTAATTCCATTAATACTCAATATTCTTCCTGTTTGTGATATACATAGCAAGTCCTACGAAGAGCATACCCCCTATAATATTGCCTACAGTCACCGGCAGCTCATTGGTAACAAAAAAACTGAACCAGTTAAGCTTGGAAAGCTGCTCTAATGTATATCCATACTTTTCCATGGCCAGAGTCCTGTAAGTCTCATTACCTGCTGCAAAAATACCTGCAGGAATATAGTACATATTGGCTACACAGTGCTCATATCCACTGACGACAAAAGCCATGATAGGGAAAAAGATTGCGAGAATTTTCCCTGCTACATCCTTGGCAGCTGCTGCCATAAGTACCGCTCCACATACAAATATATTACAAAGGATGCCGGATGTGATGCCTGCTACAGGGCTGATGCTTGCCTTACTCATAGCCACTTTAATGGTATAGGCTCCCAGCATACCACCTGTGTAATTGAACTGACCGCTAAAGTAGCAAAGAACTGTCATAATCATACCGCCCAGAAAATTGGTAACCCATACTATAAACAGCACTCTCACTACTGACAGCCAGCTTATCTTCTTATGACAGGCAGCCATTGCCATCATACAGTCCCCTGTAAAAAGCTCACCACCCAGGAAGACTATCATCATAAGGCCTACAGGGAATATACATCCGCCTACAAATCTGGCCAGTCCCACGCTGTCTATGGAATGCATGGCTACATTGCTGGCTGCAGCGCCACCACCAATATACATGCCTGCTAAAATGCCCAATAGCACCAGTTTTCCAAAAGGAAGCTTTGTTTTGGCTATAGCACCTTTTATATTTCCCTCCACGATCTGCGCCGGTGTATTAAAAAAATTATCCATTTCATTCTCCTTCCAAAAAACCTTTTATATTCTATATTCTTTTCAACATTTGTCAAGAAAGAGTTTTTCTGCGAACAAACAAAATAAGGGCTTTTAATTCGCTAATTTAGCAAATTAAATCTAAATCTTCCCTAAAAAAAGCCCTTGCATCCTTTTTAATTTATCTCTACAATGTTATAATTATGTGACACCCCATATCTTAACAGGGTGGCTTACAATTTTTCAAAAAAACGAGGTATAATAAATGAGTCCAGCAATGCAAGACGCCATATTATTGTTCATATTCGGTCTCATCCTTCTTATAAAGGGTGGAGACTGGTTTGTAGACGGTGCTGCCGGCATCGCCAAGCGCTTTAATCTCCCTGATATAGTAGTAGGTGCCACTATAGTTTCCATAGGCACTACTCTTCCGGAAGTAATGGTATCTACCATGGGAGCTATTGCAGATAAAGGTGATATAGCCTACGGCAACGCCATCGGTTCCATTATCTGTAACACAGCCCTTATCGCAGCTATTTCCATAGCCTTTAACCCAGGCCCTGTCAATGTAAAAAGTATGAAGATGCCGGTTATCTTCTTCTTTATAAGCGCCGCAGTTTACTGTATAGCAGCTTATGCTCTGGGTGAATTCCCACGATATTTCGGTTTCATCATGCTGGGCATCTTTATTGTATATACTATTATTACCGTACAGCAGGGTCTTAAAAATCCTGACTCTGTGGAAACGGAGGACGAGGAAGATGAAGGCAGTGCAGAGGAAATGCCGCTTATTAAGCAGCTGGGCTTCCTTACAGTAGGCGCAGCCCTGATCGCACTGGGTGCTCATCTTTTGGTAGATAAGGGTACCTACATAGCAGAATCTTTCCATGTACCTGCTTCAGTTATTGCCCTTACGGTAATCGCTCTCGGCACCAGCCTGCCTGAACTGGTTACTACCATCACATCATTAAAAAAGGGGCATGCAAGCCTTGGTATCGGCAATGTTATCGGTGCCAACGTCTTCAATCTGGTGCTGGTATCCGGCGTATGCGTATCCATCTCACCCTTCAAAGTACCTGCTGAAAAGTTCCTTTGGGGCTACAATTCATCCCTGATATTTGAGATTCCGGTAATGCTCGTTGTCATGATTATTATGTGCATTCCGGCTCTTTCCAAAAAGAAGCTTTCACGCTGGCAGGGTATTGCATTACTTGCATCCTATGCTGCCTTCCTGGCAGTTGAATTCGCTACATTATAAAAAAAGAAAGTGACAGGGTCACGTCACCCTGTCACTATTTTTTAGCCTCTACTGCACTTAAATTGTAAATCTTCCCATCTCTTATCTACTTCAGCCTGGAATTTTTCGATGAGTTCTTCATTACCCGGCTTAAAGAGGTGCTTGAATCTGCCCTGGCTCTTTAAAAAGTCTTCGATAGGCAGCTTCTTTTTAGGCTCGTAGGAAAGCTTCCATACACCGTGATCCACCTCAAAAAGTGGCCAGTAACAGGTCTCCACAGCCATTTTACAGATATCCATTATCTCAGGAGTATTGTATCTCCAGCCTCTGGGGCAAGGAGACATAATATTAAGGAAAGCTGCACCTTCAGTATAGATAGCCTTTTCAGCCTTCTGGTGCAGGTCCTTGAAATTGGAAGTAAATGTAGTCTGAGCTACATATGGTACGTAATGCTCTGCGATAATAGCTGCCAGGTCCTTACGATACTGTACCTTACCATTGGACTGAGTGCCCGCAGGTGTTGTAGTGGAATCAGCATACATAGGAGTAGCTGAAGATCTCTGAGTACCGGTATTCATATATGCACCGTTATCATAGCATACATATACCATGTCATGACCTCTCTCCATAGCTCCGGAGAGGGACTGGAAGCCTATATCATAAGTACCACCGTCACCACCAAAGGCAATAAACTTGTAATTCTCGCCTTCAGGAATTTTACCCTTTTTCTTAAGAGCCTTATAAGCTGTCTCGACACCTGAAAGTGTTGCTCCCGCATTTTCAAAAGCATTATGAATATAGCTGTCCTCCCAAGCGGTATAAGGGTAGGTAAAGGAAGCTACCTCAAGGCATCCTGTAGCATTTGATATAACTGCACGATCTCCCTCATGGAGGCCACGTAAAACACCACGCACTGCAATGGCTGCACCACAGCCTGCACAAAGTCTGTGGCCTGAAGAAAGGCGTTCAGGCTTATTCATTACTTCTTTAAAATTGTAATTTTCCATTTCCATATTAGGCCTCCCTGCTTCTAAGTCCGATGTAACGGTCCTGTGAGACCTTTTTACCATTCTCAGCTACGTCTTTTATTTCATTAAAAATCTCTGCTGCATCTTCTACTGTGAAATCTCTGCCACCCAGACCATATACATAGCTTACGGTCTCTGTGAAAACTTTTTCACGGAACATGCCTGCTGTAATCTCAGAAGAAAGAGGTGCACCATTGGCATTATAGCTTTCGCATCTGTCCATAATGGCTACAGCCTTGCAATTCTTAAGAGCCTTTGCTATCTCTTCTGCAGGAAAAGGTCTGAATACACGTACCTTAAGAAGTCCTACCTTCATGCCCTTATCGCGAAGCATATCCACAGCGTCCTTTGCAGTACCTGCTGCAGAGCCCATAATTACCATGATATAGTCTGCATCTTCCGTACGATACTCTTCAAAAAAGCCATACTTTCTGCCGGAGATTTTTTCAAAGTCAGCAGCTACTTTAAGGATGACCTCTTTAGCATTTACCATAGCCTGGGCCTGAGCTTTTCTAGCCTCCATTACAAAAGGAGAAGTAGCATAAGGGCCTACTGCTATAGGCTTACCCGGATTCAAAAGGAAGTCCTCGGGCTTGTACTCACCCACAAATTTCTTAACGATATCATCTTCCAAAAGCTCAATATTTTCTACGCCATGGCTGGTAATAAAGCCGTCCTGGCATATCATAACAGGCAGATGTACCTTGCTGTTTTCCGCAATAGGATAAGCCTGGATGTAGTTATCATAGGCTTCCTGATTGTTCTCTGCATATATCTGTATCCAGCCTGTATCTCTGGCTCCCATACCATCTGTATGGTCACAGTTGATATTAATAGGGCCGGACAGGGTACGATTGACCAGAGTAAGAACTATAGGAAGTCTGTTGGAAGCTGCAAGCAAAAGCTCCTCCCACATGTATGCAAGGCCTGCGGATGAGGTAGCTGTCATGGTACGGGCACCGGCTGCCTCTGAGCCCAGAGCCGCAGACATAGCGGAATGCTCACTCTCCACAGGAATAAACTCGGTAGTCATCTGACCATTGGCGATATAAGTAGACACCATCTGAGGGATCTCAGTAGAAGGTGTGATAGGGAACGCAGGCATAACGTCGGGATTCACCTGACGAATAGCATATGCTACAGCCTCATTACCTGATAAACGATCTCTGATAGCCATTTACTTCCCCTCCTTTTTCTCAATAGCACCAAAAGGGCATACCTGGATGCAGATACCACAGCCCTTGCAAAAATCCAGATTGAATTCTCCTCGCTTGCCATCCTTTACCGGAATGCAAAGATCCGGACAAACAGGGGCGCACAGCAGACACTGCTTACATTTATCGGCTGCAAACACAGGTGTAATGGTCCTCCAGTCACCTGTCTTAAACTCCTTTGATGTACCACCTGCAAAAACAAAAAGTCCCTCTGTCAGGTCTTCATAAGGAGTGGAATTATTGATTTTAGTAACATCTGTTCTCATACTTACTCTCCTTATCTCCTTTATTTAGCACAGGCTACTGTATCGTAAGCTACAGTCAGCGCCTTCATATTTCCTTCGATAACCTCAGGCTTTTTGGCAAATTTATGCTTATATGAGCCTTCCATTTCGGATATGAACTGCTCTCTGGGCATTATATCCGCTACAGCCACTACTGCTGCCAGCATAGGGGTATTGGGGATATTTTTACCCAGATTCTCCACGGAGATTTTACGGGCATCTATAGTAAATACCTTGCCCTCATATCCCTGAAGATATGGCATAACCTCTTCCTTGGTCTTGGTGGTATTAATGATAATTGCCCCTTCTTTTTTGAGACCTGCCGTAACATCTACAGACTCCAGCAAAGTCTCATCTACTACTACCACATAATCCGGATAATAAATATTGGAATGGACCCTGATTACATTTTTACTGATTCTGTTATAAGCAGTAATAGGTGCTCCCATTCTCTCCGGTCCATACTCCGGAAAGCCCTGTACATACTGACCTGTCTTAAAAGCCACATCAGCCAGTAAAAGAGCTGCTGTTTTAGCACCCTGACCGCCACGGCCATGCCATCTGATTTCTACAAGCTGGCTGCTCATATATCTACCTCCTCATAAAACTACTTGTCGATTTATCGCTTTAATCCGCGAAACTACTAATGAAGGGTATTTTATACCAATCCGCGAAAAATCTCAACCTAAAAATGCATAAAGCTTGAAAAAAAATAGACAATCTTCAACATCTTCTTGTTTTCCTATATAAAATAAGGTAAAGTAAACGTAATATAGTATTTTTGAAACCAAATATATATAAAAAGGGAAATGTAATGTTTAAAATAATGAATCTTACTGATGCCGCTGCCCTTATTAAGGACGGCGACTGCATATGTGTAAACTCCTTCGTGGGAATTGAAGCGCCCGTTGAGCTCCATGAGGCTATCTATGCCCGCTATGCCAAGGATAAGTCCCCAAATAATCTTACCATCGTATCTTCCGCAGGCTTTGGCAACTGGGAAGAGGATGGATGCGCTGAGCAATATATAAGAGAAGGCGCTGTCAGCAAGCTGATATGCGGTCATTTTGGCGCTATGCCCAGTACTAAAAAGCTGGTGCAGGAGGACCATTTTGAAGTATATAATCTACCTCTGGGCTGTATTTCTCATGCAATCCGCGCCCAGGCTCAGGGCCTGCCGGGTACCATATCCAAGGTAGGTCTGGATATTTTTGTGGATCCCCGTCATGAAGGTCCCGGTATCAATAATCTCTCTACCAGCAAAGACTACGTCCAGCTGATTAATTTTGATGGAGAAGAATATCTTTACTATAAGCTGCCCAAGCTGACAGTGGCCCTTATGAAGGGTACCGTTGCTGATAAAAAGGGCAATATTTCCTTTGATGATCAGTATATTTCAGGTGATGCTCTCTCAATTTGTCAGGCTGTTAAATCCAATGGCGGTAAGGTTATCGTCCAGGTTGACCGCCTTGTTGTAAAGTCTAATCGACCAAGAAATACTATCATTCCTGGCGCTTTGGTTGATGCAATTGTTGTGGTTGAACCGCAGGAAAGACCTGTTTCCTACAGAGCACTTAGCGGAAGCTTTGAAATTCCATATTCTGAATGGAAGGGCTGGCAGGATATGATTG
>JAZUFN010000239.1:0-14140 GCA_045640725.1 Lachnospiraceae bacterium | reverse complement strand
GGTAGAGACCAGCATTGGCGAGGACAAGCTGCCTGAAGAATGGGATATGAATGAGCTTAACAATCTCCTTCTTCCGATTATTCCCATGGAGCGTATCGTACTGTCTGAGGAGCAGATTAAGCACACTACCAAAAAGGAGCTTATGCAGAGCCTGAAAGAGAAGGCTCTTCGTATGTATGAGGAAAAGGAAGCCGAATTCCCTGAAAAGGATCAGCTGCGTGAGACAGAGCGAGTTATTCTCCTCAGAGTGATAGACCATAAGTGGATGGATCATATTGATGATATGGATCAGCTCCGTCAGGGTATCGGCCTTCAGGCTTATGGCCAGAAGAATCCTATTCAGGAGTATAAAATGCAGGGCTACGATATGTTTGGCGATATGGAGGCTTCCATAGCAGAGGATACAGTACGTCTCCTTATGCATATCAAGGTAGAGCAGAAGGTAGAACGTGAAGAGGTAGCCAAGGTTACGGGTACAAATAAAGATGATTCCGTAGCCAAGGGACCTGTAAAGCGTACTTCAAAAAAGATTATGCCAAATGATCCATGTCCATGCGGATCCGGTAAGAAATATAAGTATTGTTGCGGAAGGTAGGAAAAAGGCGTGGTAGAACTTGACCAGATAAAATTTACATTAAGCGGTTACAAAAAGCCTTTAGCCGAAGTAGGAGCTTCTCTGGATCTTGTAAATAAAAAAGAAAAGATAGAAGAGATAGAAAATATTATGCAGGAGCCCGGTTTTTGGGATTCTACGGAAAAGTCCCAAAATTACGTGAGGGAGCTGAATACATTAAAAAATACCGTGGCAGACTATAAGCAGCTCTGTCAGGAATTTGATGATGTTGAGGTGTACCTGGATATGGGCTATGAGTCCAATGACCCAGACCTTATTCCGGAAGTACAGGCTGCTTTGGACACTTTTCTTAAACATTATGAAGAGTTGCGCCTGTCTACTCTTTTGTCCGGTGAATACGATAAATGTAATGCAATCATGACCCTTCATGCAGGGGCAGGTGGTACCGAAAGTAATGACTGGACCAACATGCTCTGCAGAATGTTTATGAGATATGCGGAAAAGAAGGGCTTTAAGGTAGAGATGGTAGACTTCGTAGAAGGAGATGAGACGGGCTACAAATCCGTTACCATTGAAATTGAAGGTGAAAATGCCTACGGCTATCTTAAGAGTGAGCACGGTGTACACCGACTGGTTCGTATTTCTCCTTTTAATGCAGCGGGCAAGCGTCAGACATCCTTTGTTTCCTGTGATGTGATGCCGGATATAGAGGACGATCTGGATGTACAGATTGATGAAAAAGATCTGCGTATCGATACATATCATTCAAGCGGTGCAGGCGGTCAGCATATTAATAAGACTTCCAGTGCCATACGTATTACACACTTCCCTACGGGAATTGTAGTACAGTGTCAAAACGAGCGTTCACAGTTTCAAAATAAAGACAAGGCTATGCAGATGCTGAAAGCAAAGCTTTATATGCTGAAGCAGCAGGAGGCTGAGGAAAAGACCGCAGGTATTAGAGGAGATACCGGCGCGATTAACTTCGGCAGCCAGATCAGATCCTATGTTCTCCAGCCCTATACCATGGTAAAAGACCATCGTACAGGAGAATCTGTGGGAAATGCCGGAGCTGTTTTGGACGGTGATCTTGATCCTTTCATTAATGCTTTCCTTAAGTGGAAAGCTAACGGTGGTAAGCCTGTGGACGACGATGATATGGACATATAATAAATCGGGGGTAATTTAAATGGACTTGAAAATTGCAAGAGAATCCATTAGGGACGGTAAGACTTATCTCGGTATCGAGCTGGGCTCTACCAGAATTAAGGCTGTTCTTATCGGTGAAGATTTTTCACCAATCGCATCAGGCGATCATGAATGGGAGAATAAGCTCATTGATGGTATTTGGACTTATTCAATTGATGAGATTTGGACAGGCCTCAGAGATTGCTATAAGAAATTGGCTGATGATGTCATGAATAAGTATGATGAAGAGCTGACATCTGTAGGTGCCATGGGTATCAGTGCCATGATGCATGGTTACATGGTATTTGACCGTAATAATGAGATTTTGGTGCCTTTCCGTACCTGGAGAAATACTATTACAGGTCAGGCAGCAGATAAGCTTACAGATTTGTTTGGCTTCAGTATTCCACAGAGATGGAGCATAGCTCATCTCTATCAGGCTATATTAAACGGTGAGCAGCATGTATCAGAGATTAATTACATGACTACTCTTGAAGGTTATGTACACTGGATGCTGACCGGAGAAAAAGTACTGGGAATCGGCGACTGTGCAGGCATGTTCCCTATTGATGCCAACACAAAGAATTATCATGCTGATATGGTGGCCAAGTTTGATGCACTGGTAGCAGACAAGCATTTTCCATGGAAGCTGCTTGATATTATGCCTAGCGTGCGTCTTGCAGGCGAAGATGCAGGTTGCCTTACTGAAGAGGGAGCCAGACTTTTGGATCCTACAGGCAAGCTGAAGGCAGGCATTAAGATGTGTCCTCCTGAAGGCGATGCGGGCACAGGTATGACCGCTACCAATGCGGTTCAGAAGAGAACCTGTAATGTTTCTGCAGGTACCAGCTCTTTCGCCATGATCGTACTGGAACAGGATCTGAAAAAGCTTCATAGAGAAATCGATATGGTATCCACACCTGACGGACTTCCTGTAGCTATGGTACATTGCAACAATTGCACATCAGACCTCAATGCATGGGTAAATCTCATGGAAGAAAGTCTTAAGCTTTTTGGCCTTTCAGTTGATAAGGGTATTATTTACGAAAGACTATATAATCAGGCGCTTAAGGGCGATAAGGACTGTGGCGGAGTCGTATCATATCCTTATTTCTCAGGTGAGCATGTGACTCATTTGGATGAAGGTCGTCCTATGTTTGTCAGAATGCCGGATGCTAATTTCAACCTGGCTAATTTCATGAGAGCTTCTCTTATTTCATCTCTCGGTGTACTGAAGCTGGGCATGGATATTCTTCATGAGGAAAATGTTTCCGTAGATAAGGTTATGGGACATGGCGGCCTCTTCAAGACTAAGGGCGTAGGTCAGTCTATTCTGGCAGCTATTATGAATTCTCCGGTAACATGTATGGAGACAGCAGGCGAGGGCGGCGCATGGGGAGCAGCTTTACTGGCAGCTTTCTCAGTGTGCGGTGCAGGACGTAGCCTGCCGGAATTCCTGGATGCAGAAGTATTTAAGGATGCAAAGGGTTCTACATTGAATCCTGACGCTGATGATGTAGCCGGTGTAAACAGCTTTATGGAGCTTTACAAAGCAGGTCTGTCTGCAGAGCGTGCAGCAGCAGCTGATTTGAAGAGATAGGAGGCTGTATGTTAGAAAAACTTAAAGAAGAAGTATATCGTCAGAATATGGAGCTTCCTAAACATGGCCTGGTTACATATACCTGGGGCAATGTAAGTGGTATTGACAGAGAGTCCGGTCTGGTAGTTATTAAGCCCAGTGGCGTTGATTATGAGACTATGACTCCTGATGATATGGTAGTAGTGGACCTGGATGGCAAGGTGGTTGAAGGCCATTACAGACCATCCTCCGATACACCTACCCATGTAGAGCTTTACAAGGCTTTTCCTGAGCTGGGTGGAGTTGTGCATACCCATTCTTCCTGGGCTACCAGCTGGGCACAGGCTGGTCGTAGCATTCCTTGCTACGGTACTACTCATGCGGATTATTTCCACGGCACCATTCCCTGCGTTCGTAATCTCACGAAAGAGGAGATCGACGAGGCTTATGAGAAGAACACAGGTCTTTCCATAGTAGGAGCCTTTGAGGGAATGAATCCTGTGTACTGTCCGGGCTGTGTATGTAAGAATCATGGTCCTTTTACCTGGGGCAAAAATCCTGCAGAAGCAGTACATAACGCTGTAGTACTTGAAGAGGTGGCTAAGATGGCGGCACGTGCAGAGCAGATTAATCCAAATCTCAAAGAAGCACCTCAGGAGATGCAGGATAAGCACTTTTACAGAAAACATGGCGCAAATGCCTATTATGGACAAAATTAGCGCATTTTCAACGGATAATTAACTATTAATTTATCAAAAAATTGAGAAACAAAGCATTGTTTATGCTTTGTTTCTTTTTTTGACTGCAGGGATATGTTAAAATTAGTAGGACTATTGGTATAACAGTTATAAAATGCTATTACTAATGACCGGGAGCGTGTGTAAGCATGAAGACAAAAGTAGCAGACCTACTTGTGAATTGCGAATTAAAGATACTGGAATCGAATAGAAAATTCAGGCAGATGGTGGATGAAACAGTGGATAATCTGGGGGCTATTATCAATCCTCAGGATATCGCTATTGTTAAAGATATAATGGCAACGCTGGGAAGAACTGAAGAAAAGACTTGCGCATGCCGTATGAATATTAAGAATGGTGAGACATGGATTGCTGTTACCATAGGAGGAATGGAGACCGGAAATTGTGATGGCCTTTTTCGAGTAAGCCTGAGGGTATTAACGGAAATGCTGGAAACTCTTACTGTATTATCTGAGAAGGTAAGCGATCTGGAGTATAGCCGGGCTGAGATTTCTGAAAAAGCGAATTTGGATTTCGGAATGCAGGTGTATAATAAGGAGGCTATTACCTGTATGGCCAAAGAGGCCATGAAAAAGGATGTAAAGGGCGGTATATATCTTTGTATTATTGATATTGATAATTTTAAGCAGGTAAATGATATATATGGTCATCTTTATGGTGATGAAGTATTGGCTAAAGTAGCAGCCATAATAAAAGAAGTAGTAGGAAAAAGCGGCTGTATCGGCAGAATCGGCGGAGATGAGATTATGCTCTTTTTTAACACCGGTTTTTCTCATGCAGAGGTCAGAACAAAGCTTAAGACTATCCGTGAGCACGTGGCTGCCAGCTACGTGACTGCCAATAATGAGAGACTGGTAACAGTATCAATGGGAGTGGCTAAATACCCGGATGATGCTCTTTGCTATGATGATATATTTACTATCGCTGATAAAATGTTATATCTGGCCAAGGAAAAGGGGAAAAACAGATATATTATTTATACGCCTGAGCTCCATGGCAATGTATTGAACCCCGATAGTGACAATCAGAGCGTAATAGAGCCCGGTATAAATAAAGAACGCTATGTCCAGGATGTTCTTCAAAAATTCCTGGTGGAGCAAAGATATTCTTACGGATATTTGCTGAAAACCTGTGCAAAAGCGTTTAATCTTGATGAAGCAATGGTGGTTTTTTCCAGCGGTAAGATATTCAATAAGTATGAACAGGTAGTGGATAATCTTCCCAGAGACTTTTCATTTCTCTATGACGAAATGCTTCAGGCAGCCTTTAATGAGCAGCAGATACTGACGCTGAATAATGTTAATTCTGCGGAAGGAAAGTCCGCTGCACTGGTTAAATACATGCAGGATCATGGTATTATGTCTATGCTGATTTATAAAGCTGCATATAACGGTATAGAGGCATTCTTTATTTTTTCAAGAAAATCTTCCTTAACGCGTGCGTGGGAAACAAAAGACATTCTGTTACTGGAAGTTTTTGGTAAGGCATTAGAACTGGGTATTGGAGACAGATAGTGGAAGTTAGAGAGATTAAAACCAAAAATCTTATAATCGGTGCTCTCCTGGGTACCCTTTGTATGGTTATTCTTTGGCTTTTCGGAGGACTTCTTAGGGGCAACATTGATGAAAAGGAAATAATAATCGATAAGGGGCTCATTATTCAAGTGAATGATGAAATCCATGAGGATGTTGCATTAAGCAATTTTTCTTTCTCCTTAAAAAGAGGAGATAAGGTGCAGATAACCATCCCCTATAGATACGCTTATGATAATCAAAAGACATTAATGATTCTTTTGTACCTGTGCGGAGTGGAAACGTATGTGGGTGATGAGTGCATATACTCATTTGGTATGGATAAAATCAGAGATGGCCTTATGGTGGGCTCAGGCTATCATATTATGAATCTGCCCAAAAACCTGAACGGAAATGACATAAAAATAAAGATATATGTAAGAGAGGATAATGCTTTTACCAGTATAGATGAGATTAACTGTACTGACGCAGATGCTTATCACAGGCTGTTTGCCAGAAAAAGTATTGTAGGCTTACTTACAGGAGCCTTCTTGTCCGGACTTGGTATAATTTTGGTAATAGCCGGAATATTGGCCACATTTTTTGACAAGACCTATAACAGATTACCATTAATCGGTATATTTGCTCTTTGCATGGGACTATGGAGCTTCAGTGGTCAAAAGACCTTCCAGCTTTTTTCGGATAATTTTGAAGTGTGGACCATGTTGGAGTATATCCTTCTTTATACGGCACCTATATCCTTGCTTATGCTGATTTTCCTTATGCGTATTAATCAAAAGGATTGGAAGACTTGGGTATTGCTGGCTGATCTGGTGGAGTACAGTTTATTTGTCATTACATGTATTGTTTTACACGCATTAAATCTGGTGCACCTCCCTCAGACCCTGTCCCTGTTCCATAAACAGGGGGCAGTCGTACTGGTAGTGGCTGTAGTGGTAGGCATATTTATGGTAAAGAATAAAAACAGAGGAGAAATTATCTTCCAGCTGGCTATCTTTATTCTGTGCGGCGCCATAGGTATAGACATGCTACGCTTCAATGTGCAGAAATATCTTCTGCCCAATGCGGTATTATTAAAGACAAGTATATTGCCTGTAGCTACGGTTGTATTTATTCTTGTATTGGTACTCAGCTATATTATTCATCTGTATGACATGCTGATGACAAAAACGGAAAAGGAAATGCTGACCCAGCTGGCCTACCATGACAATCTGACAGGGCTGTACAATCGTGCAAAAGCCAACGAAAGATTTGAAGAATTGGTTGCAAATAAAGAAGAATATTGTATTATTTCATTGGATGCCAATGGATTAAAATATGTTAATGATAATTATGGCCATGAGATGGGCGATAAAATGCTGAAATCCTTTGCTTTGAGCCTGCATGACGCATTTACCGGCGTAGGCAAATGTTATCGTATGGGTGGCGACGAATTTATGGCCATAGTTCGTAAGAAAGCATACGGAGAAATAGATTCGGCTCTGAAAAGAGTAGTTCGAGATCTGAGAGAATTCAGTGAAGAGGAAGGTATAGAGTTTGATACTTCCTATGGCCTGGCTTACAGTAAGGAAATAGAAAAAGCCAGTCCGGAAAAGGTTTATTCGTTGGCAGATGACCGCATGTACAAGATGAAGATTACTAAGCATAACAGTCGGACAGCCAAGGAGCAGACATGAACAAAACAGATGAAAAAATAGTGCGAAGAGCCAATATTTCCGATGCGGAAGCTATACAGAAAATTTACCGCTACTATGTAGAGGATACAGCTATTACTTATGAATACGATGTTCCTTCCGTGGAGGAAATGGAAAAACGCATGCAGCTTACCATGGAGCAGTTTCCATACTATGTGGTAGAAAAGGATGGGAAGATACTGGGATACTGCTATGCCGGTCACTACCATCCCAGAGCAGCTTATCAGTGGTGTGCAGAGTTATCCATTTATTTGGATAAAGATGCCAGAGGACAAGGTCTGGGCAGACTTTTGTACGACACTATAGAAAAAGAGCTTAAGAAAATGGGCTACCTGAATCTCTATGCCTGTATTGCTCATGCTCCCAAGGAAGATTCTTACCTTAAAAATGACAGTGAAGCCTTCCATAAAAAGATGGGCTTTAAGCATATTTCTCATTCTCATAAATGTGCTTATAAATTTAATACCTGGTATGATATGGTTTGGATGGAAAAACATATAGGTCGCCATAGTGTACCAAAGGAAATAAAAACTATTTGTTCATAAAAAAGACGGATGGGCGTTAAAATAAGGTTTTATAGGAAACTTAAAAAATGCGATGAAAAACAATGTAAAAGTGGTGGAGAGCCCCTTTTTTGCATTGTTTTTTTTGTAGATTTGGAGTATAATTTCCATTATAAAGCGATAACCCCCTACTGGGGATGTGAGGCTATCGTATAGGAAACTAACTAAGTAGGAGAAAAACAAAATGCCTGAGATGTACAAAAGTGTTATCCCACCTCATATGGGGGATAAAGAGCCCAGCGAAAAGATTATCGCACTGGGCAAAAAGATTACCGATGTGTTTTCACACAAGCTGGGAAAAGTAACAGTGAACGATCCTGAGTATTGGGGATTGGCTGATATCGTTACGGAGGAGATGGCTGATGTGGGCCTTAGTATGAAGCTTCGTCATCACTATACCTTTGATGAGCTTTGTGCGTTAAATCCCGAGAAAGCAAAGGATAGAGACGCTTTCCAGAAGCTTCTTGATGAGATGGCATATATCGGACTTATTGAGTACGATTACGGCAATCATTACGATCACAATGGACGCACTGCGCCACAGAGTGAGAGAAGATATATTTTACCTTTGTTTGTTCCGGGCTCTGCAGAGCTTTTCAATATGGAAGAAGCTATCCCTGGTGAGCCCAGCAACAATAGACTTAAAGAGCATCCTGCTCTGGCATCCTTCTTTGAGCGTATGACCTTTATCCCTCTGGATGGTCTTACCCACCTCATCCCTGAGGGTGGAGCCGGTGTTGGTATGCACGTTATCCCTGTAGAAAAGGCTATTTCCATGGAGAATCAGTCTGTGGATATAGAGCACCTGTCCTATTGGCTTAAAAAATACGAGGGTCATATCGGTGTAGGCCAGTGTTCCTGTCGTGTCAGCCGTGCCGCTCTTGGTGAGGGCTGTGCTGATGATGAAATGAACTGGTGTATCGGTGTAGGTGATTTTGCTGACTATTCCCGCGAGACCGGCAAGGGTCATGATATTACCTATGAAGAAGCTATGCGTATCCTTAAGATTGCTGAGGATAATGGCTTTGTGCACCAGATTACCAATATCGACGGCGAGAATAAAATCTTCGGTATCTGTAACTGTAATGTAAATATCTGTAATGCACTTCGTACATCACAGCTTTTTAATACACCTAATATGTCCAGGTCAGCTTACACTGCCCGTGTAGAGGCTAAGGACTGCGTAGCCTGCGGTAAGTGTGTAGAGTACTGCCCTGCAGGTGCTGTAAAGCTGGGACAGAAGCTCTGCAAGAAGGATGGTACTGAGGTACAGTATCCGAAGACTGTTCTTCCGGACAAGGTGCACTGGGGTAAGGATAAATACGACGAAAATTATCGTGATAATAATCGTAAAAACTGCTATGATACAGGTACAGCTCCTTGTAAGACAGCATGTCCTGCCCATGTAGCTGTTCAGGGTTATATCCGTATGGCTGCCCAGGGCCGTTATCAGGATGCTTTAGCTCTTATTAAAAAGGACAATCCATTCCCGGCTATCTGCGGTCGCGTATGTAATAAGCGCTGTGAGCAGGCATGTACCAGAGGTACTATAGATGAGGCTGTATCCATTGATGCTATTAAGAAGTTCATCGCTGAACAGGATCTTAAGGCAGATACCAGATATGTACCACCTGTAGTTATCCCATCCAACAGACTGGATCATTTTGATCAGAAGATTGCTATTATAGGTGCAGGCCCGGCAGGTCTTTCCGCAGCTTTCTATCTGGCTACCAAGGGCTACAAGCCTGTAGTATTTGAGAAGAATAAGCGTCCGGGTGGTATGCTGACTTACGGTATTCCTTCCTTTGTTTTGGAAAAGGATGTTATTGATGCTGAGATAGATATTATCAGAAAACTGGGCGTTGAGATTAAGTGTGGTGTTGAAGTAGGTAAGGATATTACTATTGAAGAGCTTCGTAAAGAAGGCTATCAGGCATTCCTTATTGCTATCGGCCTTCAGGCCGGCCGTCGTCCCGGAGTACCCGGAGATACAGCTAAGAATACCTGGTCTGCAGTAGACTTCCTTCATGAGGCTACTGAGAATCAGAATCAGCATCTGGAAGGCGATGTAGTAGTTATCGGTGGTGGTAATGTAGCTGTAGATGCAGCTCGTACAGCAGTTCGTTTCAGCCCATCATCTGTCAAGATGTTCTGTCTGGAGGACAGAGCGACAATGCCTGCCAATAAGTCCGAGATTGAGGAGACTCTCTCTGAGGGTATCGAGATAAACAATTCCTGGGGACCAAAGGAAGTGCTGGTAGATGAGAATGGTGCTGTAAAGGGCCTGGTACTTAAGAAGTGCCTGCGTACTATCGATCCTGAGACCAACAGATTTTCTCCTCTTTACGATGAGAATGAGACCATTACAGTAGAGTGTAAGCACATAGTATTTGCAGTAGGCCAGGGCATCCAGTGGGGAGATCTCCTTAAGGGAGAGGATATTGAATTCTGGCACGGCAACTACCCTGTAGCTGACAATCTTACTTACCAGACCAAGACTCCTGATATCTTTGTATCCGGTGAGACTTTCTCAGGTCCGGGCTTTGCTATTGAGGCTATTGAGCGCGGTAAGTGCGTAGCTGAGTCTCTGCACAGATTTGTTCATCCAAATGCATCCATGACCATTGGACGTAACAGACGTGATTTCATTATGCTGGACAAGGAGGACCTGGCTGACTTTGTTGACTATGATCATGCAGGCCGTCAGGAGGAAGGCGTAGATGCTTCCAAGAAGGGCACCTTCAAGGATCCAAAGCTTACCCTGACAGAAGAGCAGATCAAGGCTGAGACTGCAAGATGCTTAAAGTGTGGTGCTTCCGTAGTAGATGAGAATAAGTGTATCGGCTGTGGTGTATGTACCACCAAGTGTGAATTTGATGCTATTAAGCTTCACAGAACACATCCCGATGCTTCCAGAATGGTAAAGGCAGAGGATAAGTTCAAGAAGATTGGACCTTATGCTATCAAGAGAGCCATGAAGATTGCCTTTGCTCCCAAGACTCCTGATGAAAAGGAAGCAGAGCGTCAGCATAAAGAAGCTAAAAAGAACATGAAGAACAACTAATCTATGTACTGAAACGGGTGGTATTTCGGTACCGCCCGTTTTTATTAACAGGAGAACAAGGCAAATACAGGAGGGAATATGAACAAGAAGTTGAAAATTGTGACAATTATTGCTACAATATGGCTGGCTATTACCGCAGCGATTGGTATAGTCTCATGTGTCGGAAGCACCGACAATACTCCAATCGGCAATCTTATAAATCGCGGTGATAATGTCCCGCTGTACGGCTGCCCCAACTCCAAGCGCGTGAAGAAGCTCCAGCTTAGGAAAATGAGTAAAATATTCAGATGAACGATTTACGCACAGTACTTATTGAGATTACTGAAAAATGCAATGCAGCCTGCGACCATTGTGGCAGCAGCTGCGACATAAACGGAAAAGAAAAGCTTAGCCGCGAGGATATCCTGGCGGCTTTTTGCGATATTAAAGAACATCTTGGCACTGATGCCATGGTGAATGTTACCGGTGGTGAGCCGCTTATGCGGAGAGACCTTTTTGAAATTATGACTGAAATCACCGCCATGGGCTTTGACTGGGGGATGGTCACCAACGGCAGCCTGATTACCGCAGATACGGTGGACAGGATGAAAGCAGCCGGCATGAAGACCATTACGATTTCTGTTGATGGTTTGCCCGAGACACACGAGACCCTCAGACATTTGCCGGGCTCCTTCGAGAAAATAAAGCAGGCCGTGAAGCTGCTTAAGCAGGCAGATTTTCTGGAGCACATTCAGGTTACATTTACACAGAACAGGAAAAACATCAAGGAGATGCCGGCGCTTTTTGCCGAGCTGGATACCTGGGGGCTGGACAGTATAAGGACCGGCAGCATCGACCCCATAGGCAGAGCCACTCAACATGCAGACCTATTGCTTACCGCAGAAGACCTGCAATTTGCCATGGATTTCGTAAATGATTGGAACCGACAGCACAGCACGCCGGTAGTGTGGAACTGCTGCCATTTCTTTGGAGAAAAGCTGGACGGACGCCGATTTGTATGTAATGCCGGTACTCATTTCGCAAGCATCCTGAATAACGGTGATATTTTCGTGTGCCCAAATGTTCCCAGAAGACCGGAGCTTATTCAGGGAAATATCAGATACGACAGCTTTTCGGCAGTATGGAAGGAGGGCTTTTCTTTTGCCAGAAACAGAGCTCTTTCCAAATGCGAAAAATGCCGTTTCTTCAGCGAGTGCAAGGGTGACAGCCTGCATACCTGGGATTTTGAGGAGGAGAGACCGAACTTCTGCTACCGGGACATGTTTTGCAAAGAAGAAAATGACTACAGGAAGAAAATCAGAAGCGAATACAAGCGATTGATTGCCTGCGAAGTAGGACCTGTCGGCGGCACCGCCGTATACGTGGAGCCGGCGGCCAGGAAGAAAATATATGAGTATTTCGGGATGGGCATTAAGCAGCTGCCACTGTATGAAAAGCAGGTGGGACTGGTAGGAAAGCGCTACGGAGATGCTTATGCGGTAAAATATGTCTTTTCATCACATATGAAGTCGCTGGGGCCGTTTATGTCTGTGTTTAACAGCGAGGTGGTAGCGGAGGCGGAGCGCAGGACACGTGTCATCCGGGAAAAATACGGCGACGACAGTCTGGAATTTCTGGGGTTTGCCCATACACATCCTCTGCAGATAGGACTTCGTTACAGTGTGGGTGATGAAAAGATACACAAGGATATGACAGATAAATTCGGTCACTATGTAGGCATTCTGGCCAATCCCAACACGGGTGGCATAGGCGCCTACGAGGGACGTGACATAAAACAGGCAAAGCTTATTTTGCTTAAGGAAGGATAAAATGGAATTCAAGCTTCATTCAGAGTATCAGCCCACAGGAGACCAGCCTGAGGCTATAAAAAAGCTGGTAGACGGCTTCAAGGAAGGTAATCAGTTTGAGACGCTGCTGGGCGTAACAGGCTCCGGTAAGACCTTCACCATGGCCAATGTCATTCAGGCACTTCAGAAGCCGACGCTTATAATTGCACATAACAAAACACTGGCGGCTCAGCTCTACTCTGAGATGAAGGAGTTTTTTCCGGAGAATGCGGTGGGGTACTTTGTCTCCTACTACGATTACTATCAGCCCGAGGCCTACGTGCCCCAGAATGATACCTATATCGAAAAGGATTCTTCTGTAAATGATGAGATAGATAAGCTTCGTCATTCCGCCACGGACTGGCTTTCCGAGCGAAAGGACGTTATCATAGTGGCTTCCGTATCCTGTATCTACGGTATAGGCTCTCCTGAAGAGTATCAGGGCATGAGTCTGGTGCTGCGTGAAGGAGCTGAAATAGACAGGGATGATGTCCTGCGCCAATTGACTGCCATGCAGTATGCAAGAAATGATATGGATTTTAAACGAGGTACCTTCAGAGTGAGGGGGGATACTGTGGAGGTATTTCCTGCAGCCTCTACTGATACAGGACTTCGCATTGAATTTTTTGGGGATGAGGTGGATCGCCTTTCGGAGTTTGACGTGCTGACAGGTACGGTAAAGTGCCACCTGACTCACGCCGATGTTTATCCCGCTTCTCACTACGTGGTGGAAAAGGACAAGCTGGTAAAGGCTGTCCATGATATTGAAGATGAGCTGACTGACAGAGTGAAATGGTTTAAATCCGAAGGAAAGCTTCTGGAAGCCCAGCGTATTTATGAGCGCACCAGCTACGACTGCGAGATGATGCTGGAGACAGGCTTTTGCTCAGGTATTGAAAATTATACTATGCATCTGTCGGGACTTAAGCCGGGAGAGCCACCCTATACCCTTTTGGACTTCTTTCCCGATGATTTTCTTATGATTATCGATGAGTCTCATATGACTATCCCGCAGATAGGCGGTATGTACAATGGCAACCGTTCCAGAAAGCAGACCCTCATAGATTATGGTTTTCGTCTGCCTTCTGCTCAGGACAACAGACCCTTGAATTTTGAGGAATTTGAGAGTCATATCAGTACCATGCTTTGCGTATCCGCAACACCTGCCAGATATGAGGAAGAGCATGAGCTGTTAAGAGCAGAGCAGATCATAAGGCCTACAGGTCTTTTGGATCCTGAGGTGGACGTGCGTCCCACAGAAGGCCAGGTGGACGACCTTGTAGCCGAGATAAGAAAGACTGTTTCTCAAAAAGGGAAAGTACTGGTGACTACTCTGACTAAAAAGATGGCAGAAGATCTGAC
>JAZUFN010000238.1:0-16836 GCA_045640725.1 Lachnospiraceae bacterium | reverse complement strand
TGCCAGAGAAGGATATCTGGTACCTGCTTATACCTATGGTATTATGCTGCTGGCACTACCGTCCTGGTGCACCGGCACAGCACTGGGCATAATGATAGGCAATATCCTGCCACCGCTGGTAGTATCAGCTTTTTCAGTAGCTCTTTACGGCATGTTTCTGGCTATTATTATTCCTCCTTCAAAGAAAGATAAAATCGTGGGTGTATCAGTGATAATCAGCTTTCTGTTAAGCTATCTGGCAGCAATACTTCCCATTACAAGGGCATTAAGTGAAAGCCTGCGCACCATTATACTGACTGTAGTTATTTCAGCTGTAGCTGCTCTGCTTTTTCCAAGGAGTACCCATGACAATTAATATATATATATATATTCTGACGGCAGGACTGGTGTCCACATTAATCAGAGTGCTACCTTCCACACTTATCAGAAAAAAAATAGAAAACAGGTTTATTCAGTCATTTCTCTACTATCTTCCTTATGTCACCATAGCCGTTATGACCTTTCCTGCTATGATTTACAGTACAGACCATATGTTATCCGGAATTTTAGCCCTGATAACAGGTATCATAATAGCCTGGCTGGGCGCCAATCTGTTTATTGTAGCCAGCTGTTGTTGTCTGGTTGTATTCGTAGCTGAATTGATGTTTTCGATTATATAATCCATTGTTACTATTCACGGTTAATCTTTATATCATTAAGACCTAAGCCTGCTTAAGGGCTGATTAGTAACAGGCCTTCTATTTGTAACGAAAGAATAAAATAAAAATAGTGTTTTTCAAGTTTCATTGAGAAATACTATTTTTTATTATATTATAGAACCAATACTATAAAACATAGGGGGCTTTACCATGACGCTGCAGGAAAAACACTTAATTGAAATCAACAAAGCCGAACTTAAAATAGGAATTATGACCATCATCCTTATTACTATTTTGGGTGCCTTGGGCCTGGCTGTACCCGGTACAGACAAGACAATGTGTATCATTCGTCTCGTAGTGGATTTGATAGTTCTGGTGGGTTTTATTATCACCAATATTAAATACAGAAATTCCGAGAAATTTATGTACATTGGTTCTATCAGCCTGGTAGTGGTTTACATTTTCCTCTTGTTCACCACTATCAATCCTTACATGTACGCTACCATGTTCCCGGTAATGCTGTTTGTAATGTTCTATCAGAACCGCAAATTCACCATGATCAGTGCACTTTTCAATCTGTTGATAATGCTGATATTCGCAGTCAAAATGTATCAGGGTGGCTATGGTAACGAAAGTATTACTAATTTTGTAATTAGTGCCGCCTGTGTAGGTCTTATTTATTGGATTATCGCCCTTCAGGACAGACATGGCCGTGAAAATACCCATGAAATTACAGAAAAAACTGCTTCCCAGGCTCAGCTTATGGAACAGATAAGTAGGGTAAACAATACTATCACTGCCAAGGTAAATGACGCCGAGAATATATCTCGGGAACTGTCTGTTAAGATTAATCGTACCGCTGATGCCATGCAGGAGATTACAGACAGCACCAGAATGACAGCTGAAAATGTTCAGTCTCAGACTTCCATGACATCTCAAATATCCGTTTCCTTGGATCATATCCTGGAAATGGCTACAGAAATGGCAAATGATTCTGAAGAAACCCGTAGAAATGTTACTGAAGGTAATGATTTAGTAAAGTCCCTGGAAAAAGAGGCAGAGGCCGTTGCTTCCATCAATTCTGAAACAGCCAAGCAGACTACCAAGCTGCAGCAGCATGCTGAAGATGTTAAGGCAATTGTTTCCACCATCCTGGCTATTTCCAGTAAGACCAACCTGCTGGCTCTTAATGCTTCCATTGAGGCCGCCAGAGCAGGTGAAGCAGGCCGTGGCTTTGCAGTAGTAGCTGATGAAATCAGATCCCTTTCAGAGCAGACCAAATCCAGTGCTGAAGAAATCGGTAACACCATCAGCGTCCTTATTGATAATGTATCTCTCTCCAGCGCCAATATGGAGGAAACAGTAACAGCCATATCCAAGCAGAATGAAATGATTACAGATACCGGCAAGAAGTTCCAGGAGATTTATGATTCCATTCAGGCTCTTTCAGAAAAAGTTAAAGCCATCTCCCGAGAAGTATCTGATTGCGTATCCTCCAATACTTCCGTCGTTGATGCCATCTCCAATCTTTCTGCATCCACAGAAGAGGTTACTGCTTATGCCGAGAACTGCACAGTCATTTCACATGAATGTGAAAGCAGAATGGCAGAAATGTCCGATGTAATGGCAGAAATCCTTGCATTAACAAAATAATGTGACACAGGGACGTTTCTCTCTGTCACATTTTTTTGGGGGGCATGCTCCGCTTGCTTTCCGGCTCGCCATATCCGTCCCGCACAGCTAAAACATATGGCATTTAGCTTTTAAAAAATTACATGTCACGCTGGCAAAGGGCTCCCTCCGCCATTAGATGACCACTCGTGGACAGTCACTAGCAGACAAGTCCTGCGAATTCCGGGCTGGAACCAGAATTCGCGACGGCCTTATCTGCAAGTGCTGTTCACCGCTCGGGTCATATATGGTGGAGTTGAGCCCTTTGTTTGCGTGACATTTTTGTATAAGTGCTGCCATATGTTCCAGCTGTGCAGAACGTCAACGGATACCGCCGGAAAGGTGCACTCCGCATATCGTCACTGGTTTTTGTGACAAAGAGAAACGTCCCTGTGTCACATTTTACTGCGGAGCGAAGTTCCTTGGCGGTATCCGCATGAGTCTATTTAAAACCAAGGCATTGTGATTAATCCACGAGAATATAGTGATTTAAAAAAAGCGGGTCCTCAGCTCTGCGAGCTTTGACCCGAGCGGAGTACTGCACTTGCTGCTACCACCGTCGCGAATTCTGGTTCCAGCCCGGAATTCGCAGGTGGTAACAGCTAGTGACAGTCCACGAGTGGTCATATAACGGTCGCCTTTCCACTGCTTCGCAGCGGCCCCTCTCCGTTATCATAACTCCGAGCAGAATGAGGACCCGTCTTTGTAAATCACGTATAACAAATTAAAGCAATGCCTTGGTTTTAAAGAGAGGAATGGGGCGAGCCAAGGGACAAGCGGAGCATACCCCCATAGAAAAATGTGACAGAGAGAAACGTCCCTCTGTCACATTTTTACTTCTTTTTTGCTTATTTAATTCTTATTTTGGCGCCGAAAGGCATAAGCGAAAGCTTAGCCAGCTTAAAGAACTGTTTGCCAAAGGGAATACCCACAATGGTGACGCACCAAAGAAGTCCCAGAAGGGCATTTTCCACAGCCATGGGAATGCCTGATATAAGCAGCCAGAAAATGTTGGCTATGAGGCTCATGGCCCCGCCTCCGTATTCTATCTCCTTGCCAAAGGGCCAGAAGGCCATGGATGCGAATTTAAAGCACTGTCTGCCAATAGGAATACCTATAATGGTGATACACCAGAAACAGCCTGCGAAAAACCAGGTGAGTCCACTGACAAGTCCACCAAACAAAAACCATAAAATGTTACCAATCAGTCTCATACGAAACCTCCCCTTACATATACTCTCATAATACGCCACTATGGTGTAAAATCACTGTCAGTACTGCATTATAGTGGTTATTGAGAGTATATGCAAGGGGAGGTTTGACGAATTAAAAGGATTTATTTTACGAGCTTTTTAGCAAAAGTCTTTACTGCCTCTACATCTGCTGCATTAGGTCTGTTCTTATGCATAGGTCCAAAGGAGCCCGGGCAATGGAACTCATTTTCTGCAATAACAATATCTGTGTTTAAATCGCTTAATACCTTCTGTAAAGGCTTTTTCATGGACTTGATCATAGCTGATGTACCAAAGAGAACGATCTGACCTATCTGAGATTTATTGTCAGCAATAAACTGCTTTACCTGAGGATCCATATCAAAAGCATAATAGGAGCAGCCCAGCAGTAATGTATCTGTCTTTTCTGTTAAAGGCTCGGAAATATTCTTTGCCTCTACGCCAATGGTTTCCTCAATGGCCTTAGCCAGCTTTTCTGTATTACCGGATCTTGTATAATATCTAATTGCAATATTCATGTTTTTCCTCCTTTTACTGCTCTGCCAGTAGTCTTTCTACTTCCTGCTTTTTCTGGAAAAGAATGCAGCCACCTGCGTGGTCTTCCTTAAGAACGCCTTCTTCCTGAAGAGCCTTAAACAACTTGGACTTAAGAGCCTCTCTGAGAGAAGTATCTCTAACGTTTATATCTGAATATGGGGAGAAAGGACAAGGCTCAGCGCCACCGTGGGAATTGATATGGAAAAATCCTCTGCCTGCTGCTACACAGCCGCCGGAGCTCTTCTCATCTCCGGGGAATGATACAAATACCATCTCCTCTACATCTCTACGAAGGGAAGCCAGCTTCTCCTTCATTATCTCTCTGGCTGCATCATCAGGAGCTAAATGAGTAGCCTCCTCTGTAACAGGTACAAACTCAACATATACAATAGCCTTACAGCCCAGCTTCTGCAGTCCGTCAATGAATTCCCTAGAGTATACCTCGTCCATATTTTCAGTAGTAACTGTAACAGATACACCGAAAATCAGGTCTCTTTCCTTAATGGTCTGCATGGAACTCATAACCTTTTTGTATACGCCCTGTCCACGACGTGCATCTGTTGTGTTTTCATCACCCTCGATACTAATGATCGGTATAAGATTTCTGTGCTTATCGAAGGTATCGATGTAGTTATCACCTACAAAGAAACCGTTGGTAAAAATAGGGAAAAGAATGTTTTTATGCTTGGCAGCCTGTTCAATAACATCTTTTCTCAACAAAGGCTCACCACCTGCCAAAAGAATGAAGCTGATGCCCAGCTGATCTGCCTCATCAAAAATCTTGTTCCACTCCTCTGCGGTAAGCTGATTGGTAGGTGCATCGTCTGAGCAGGCATGGTTTTCTCTGGAATAACAGCCAGCACAATGGAGATTACAGCTGGATGTAATACTGGAAATAAGAAAAGCAGGAATGTGCTCGCCCTCTTTTTCTGCCTTTTTCCTCTTGTCTGATGCTTTTTTTGTAGCCGCAGCAAACTCAGCCATAAATAAAGCTTCCCTTGGGTTCTTAATGGTAGCCTTTAACGCATTTTTTACTACATTAGCTACACCGTTTGACATGTATTCCTGCAAGTCGAATTCACTCATATTGCTGTCCTCCTGTATGCATATGACCGCATATTGATTGTTTTGTCGGAATACAATATAGCATACGATTTAATTGTTTGCAATCTATTTTTTTATAAAATTTGTTAAATTTTTGTGTCCTACCATGGCGCGCTCTAATTATCTGTACTTTATGCCAGGATTAGCCTTTCGATATCTGCAGCTATAATATCCATATCAGTGGTGGGCTCGTATCTTTCTACCACATGGCCCTTTTTGTCCACCAGAAACTTTGTAAAATTCCACTTTATATCGCTACTGGTCTCATAATCCGGAAATTCTGCCCTAACCTTCTTGTCCAGGTATTGTCCGTCCAAAGTAGATAAATCAAAGCCTTTAAATCCTCTTTTGGACTTAAGATAAGAATAAAGTGCAGACTCATGCTGGCCGTTTACATCGATTTTGGCATATCTGGGGAACTTGGTATTATATCTTGATGTGCAAAAAGCATGTATTTCCCGGCTGGTACCCGGAGCCTGATTGGAGAACTGGTTGCAAGGAAAATCTATAATATCCATCCCTTGCTTATGATAGCGCTCATATAGTTCCTCCAGCTTGGAATACTGAGGAGTAAAACCGCAGCCTGTAGCAGTATTTACTATAAGCAGTACCCTGCCCTCATATTTAGACAGCTTTTCCTCTGCTCCATCCAAGTTGATAGCGGCAAAATCATATACTGACCTGCCGGCATTGGACAGAAATGCATCCATTGTCTTCATAATATGGGAAAGGATAGCAATATCCTCCGGTACATTGCCCTTTTCCAAGGCATGATTACACTTATCAAAGCGATATACTGAAAGATTAGACTTCCTGCTAAGTAGTTTAATTCTGTCGTAATTAATGAAATCATCATCCATACCACAGAATACAATACCTTCCTCCTTGCTAGTAAACTGAAAGGCCGGTTCTAGTGGTGCAAACATAATATGCACGGGATTTATCTGATTTTTGCCCGCAAAGAGAGTGGCTATTACCGAGCCCACTCCTTTGCTGACAAATACTATTTCTTCATAGCTGTTCCAATTAATGTTTTTAAACTGCTGGGCTCCGGTTTTCTGAGCTTTTGCCACCAGTTCAAATACTTCTTCCTTGAACTCCTGAGAGGTAGCATCAGGACTACTTTTGAATAGCTCTGTATAGCTTTTTTCTCCTGTCATGTCGTACTGAAAAGTCAGCAGTTCAAAGCCTCTCTTCTCCAGACTTTTAGAAGCATAGTAGAATAATGGCGCCTTTACGTCATAATCGATATCCGGAAATAAAACTGCTAATTTTTCCATGGTAGTCTCCTCTCAGTTCAGATAGACTAATTGTACCAATTTAGAATAATAAAAGCAATCTTTTTGCAATCTGTTACATCACTGAAAAGCCGTTACTCCTTTTCGAAAAATCCCACTGCAATAGCCCCCGGACCTACATGGGTACCAATGGTGCAGCCCACTGTGGTAGGTATGATTTCTTTTACCTCTGTCTTCCACAGGTCTGCATGGTCCTCCAGGTAGGTCAGGACTCCTGTATCTGAAAGGCCGCTATAGGCCACATTGTACGGACGCATGAAATCGATTCCCTTACCTTTTTCGATCATGGTCCTAAGCAGGTTACAACTGTTTTTTGAGCCCCTGGCTTTACCTGCCATCACTACGGCACCATCTTCTACCGCCACTACCGGCTTAATGGAAAGAAGGTTACCTGCCAGAGCTACTGCTGCCGATATACGGCCACCTTTTTTCAAATATTCCAGAGTATCCAGCACAGCCATAACTCTGACCTGCTTTTTCTCCCTGTTAAGCATAGCTGTAATAGTCTCTATATCATAGCCTCTGTCTATCAGCTCCTTAGCCCTTTCCACCAGTATCCTGGTGCCCACGCATACATTAAGGCTGTCCACCACATGCACAAGCCCCGGGAAGCTGTCTGCCGCTATACAGGCACTTTGATAGGTGCCTGACAGAGCTGAAGAAATGGTAATTACAAGTACCGTGTCTCCATTAGCGGTAAGGTCTGCAAATACATCCTCATAAGCAGCGGGAGTAATCTGCGAAGTAGTAGGCAACTGGCTGCTGTCAGCCAGCTTTTCATAAAATTCAGCATGAGAAAGTGTGACTGCATCCTTGTACTCCCGGTCTCCAAAGTATACAGACATGGGGATGTGAGTAATGTTCATGCTAGTCGCTTCTGCCGGAAGAATGTCTGAACCGGAATCAATTACAAGTCTAATAGCCATTATAGTTAGTCTCCTTATTAAGGTCTTACTTAAAATCAGATTCGCTTAATTTTTTAAGCTTTTCTGTTACTTCATCCAGCATTTTGTAAAAAGTCTCGCGGTCACTGTCTTCTTCTGTAAAACCTACAACCGCCACAGCTTGAGCCACTTTATCCTTGACTTTTTTCGCCAAATCCTCGCCTTCTGCAGTAAGACTTATTTTGGCGCGATAGGAATTGCCGGATACGGTGGTTCTTTTTACCAGCCCCTTCTTGATTAAAAGATTAATGTCACGGGATACATCAGCCTTGTCTTTACCGGTAGTCTGTGTCAGCTCTGCTGCCGTACAGCCCTCCTTACAATTGCTGAGCCTGGTAAAATAGATGGCATAGTTTCCCTTTAAACTGTACTCGCTCATAGCTGCTGCAGCTATACGATGCCAGTATAAGTCAATCTCTGTGATATTGGTAATAAAGTGCTCAAATCTGTCAATCATATGAAACCCTTTCAAAATGCCTAAATAAAAGTTGTTGAAAATTCAACAATGCAAAGTTTATCACATGCTCGTTGAAGATTCAACAACTTTTTTTATACTTTTTTTATTTTTAAGCAATAGGGAACTGTAAAAGTTGTCAATCGGAACCGTCCCCAGCGACAATAAGTTGTCAATCAGAACCGTCCCCGGTGACACTTTTTGATGGCTTCCCAAAGGCCATTAAGGTATGTGGCCCCCAGGGCTCTGTCGTAAAGGCCGTAGCCCGGCATAGCCACCTCATCCCATATCATGCGGCCATGGTCAGGACGAATAGGCCCGTCAAAGCCTATATCGTAGAGAGCCTTCATTATCTCATACATATCAAAGCTGCCGTCTGCAGACAGGTGAGCTGCCTCCTCAAAATTGGTGGGTGAGTGGAATTTAAGATTTCTCACGTGGGCAAAATGTATCCTACCCTTAAGACTCTTAATCATATCCGGCAAATCATTTTGAAGGTTGGTACCGTAGGAGCCTGAGCAGAAGGTGACTCCGTTATGAGGGTCATCTACCATCTTCATCATCCTCAGGATGTTTTCCTTATTGATAATGATACGGGGCAGGCCAAAAACGCTCCAGGCAGGGTCATCCGGATGAATAGCCATTTTAATATCGTATTTATTGCATACCGGCATGATACGCTTAAGAAAATACTCCAGATTGTCAAAAAGCTTTTCATCATCTATATCCTGATAAAGCGCAAAAAGCTCCTTAACTTTAGCCATTCTATCAGGCTCCCAGCCAGGCATTACAGTACCATTCATATCTCCTGCTATGGAGCTAAACATCTTCTCAGGGTCCAGGGCATCTACTGCCTCCTGGGTATAGGCCAGCACGGTAGAGCCATCCTCTCTTTTTCTGGCCAGCTCTGTTCTGGTCCAGTCAAATACCGGCATAAAATTGTAGCATACAAGATGGATATCCTCTTTTCCCAGATTTTCCAGAGTCTCGATATAGGCTTCTATATCCTTATCCCGGTCCCGAGAGCCGGTCTTTATGGCATCAGATACATTAACGCTTTCAATGCCTGCGATTTTAAGCCCCGCTGCCTCTACTTCAGCCTTCAGCGCCCTGATTTCTTCTCTTTCCCACACTTCTCCGGGCTGCTTATCGTAAAGGGTGGTAATAACCCCATGCACACCCGGAATCTGCCTAATCTGTTTAAGGGTCACTGTATCATACTTTGAACCATACCATCTAAGCGTCATTTCCATGCTTATTTACCTCTTATTTAACTACTCAAAATCAAATTTGACTCCCCAGTCATTTCTCAGCTTATCCATAAGCTCCATTACCCTGACCGACTCACTGTGGGGCATATCCGGGCATTCAGTTCTGCCGGACCTTATGGCATCCCGGCAGGCAAGCAGCTGGTACTCGTAGCCATTTATCTGCTTTGGCACTTCTATATTCTTAATCAGCCGGTGGCCTTCACCGTATACTCTGATTTCTTCAATGTTATTGATATTTACACAGTCAATATAACCCTTTGTCCCCAGTATATGACCATATCTGTGACTCTCTACACACATGGATGCCCCCAGAACAGCCATATTGCCGTTTTTATAGGTAATAGCTATGGTCTCCTGGCAGTCCACACCACTTTCCGTATAGGTGCAGGTACCGCATATATCAGCTATATCATTTCCCAGGACCATCATGGCAAAATTAATGGGATATACTCCCAGGTCCAGTAAAGAGCCTCCTGCCAGAGCTTTGGAATTCATTCTCTCCACCTGGTTAATAGGGTAGGAAAGCTGAGCTGTCACCATCTTTACCTCGCCTATAATACCACTTTCTATGGCTTCCATTATAAGCCTTCTGCTGGGCATATACCTGGTCCAGATAGCCTCAGTAATAAACACATTTCTTTCTTCTGCCAGAGCTATCAGCTCTTTTGCCTGAAGGGCATTGGCGGTAAAAGCCTTTTCCACCAGTACAGGCTTACCATGCTCTATACACATTTTAGCATGCTCATAATGGTGGCTGTGGGGAGTGGCTATATATACCAGGTCCACCTGCTCATCACAAAGCATTTCTTCATAGCTGCCGAAAGCCTTTGTAACATTATACCTGCCGGCAAAATCCCTGGCCTTTTCTATGTCTCTGGAGGCTATCCCATAAAGCTCAAAGCCCTCCAGGCCGTTCACAGCTGTAGCCAGACTGCAGGCTATATTGCCCGCTCCGATAATACCTACTCTCATATTTATCTTCAGTCTCCTTGTCAGTCAGTATTTGTGCATAAAAGGCTTAATCCCAGCCCTTCCAGATATCCGGCCGGTAGCCCAGAGTAGACTTTTTTCCGTTTCTTACTACAGGAGTTTTGATTAGCGAGGGATGCTCCAGGACTTTTTCCATTCTGTCATCCTCTGACATATACTTGATAAGAGCCAGAGTATCCTTGTCCTTACCCTCCCAGTCAATCATATTGTCCATACCGCCGTTGGCCTGAGTTACAGAAGTAAATTCTCCCTTGCTCATGCCCTTTTCCTTCATGTCAATGAACTGGTATTTTATACCTCTTTCCTTAAAAAAACGCTCTGCCTTTTTTGTATCATTGCACTTCTTTGTACCGAAAATCTGAATATTCATCGTATTTGTTACCTGTTATTATTTACACATATTTTTTATAGAAATTGCAGGCATCGTCATTGCATTGCTTAGCCTCCGGAAGCCGTATATTTACCTCAAAAACATGGGCCACTTCCTTCTGCTCCTTGCTGCCGTATATCCTGGCTTCACAGGGCACTCCCAGAGCCTCTAAGTGCTTTCTCATAGGCTCTACTCCTGATAAAAGGAAGTCATTTTCAGCACTCATGATAAAGGCAGGTGGGAAATCCTTGGTCATATACTTTAGTGCATCTACCTGTTCCATAAGCTTAGGAGAAGGCTCACTGTCCCTAAGCCCCAGATACTCTCCGGCAAAAAGAGGATTTTTCTCTAATACTCTGGCCCTGCCATCGTATTCTCCGCAGTGAAGTCCCACTGCTTTTATGGCGACTTTTGGCAATTCAAAGTCAAAAAGGCCGGCAAATTCAGGGCTGGTAAAAACTGTGGCATAGTGGCTTACCAGCTGGCCTCCTGCAGAATCACCTATAAGAATCAGCCTGTCTTTATCTATAAAGTAATCCCGGCCCTTTTCTTCTATGAAGGCCAGCGCACGGTTAATATCCTCTACAGCGCCCGGGAATCTGGTCTCCGGAGCCAGACGGTAGTTGATATTTACCACAGTAAAGCCACGTTCTGCCAGACTCATGCAATAAAACTGGTATATATCCTTGCTGCCGTATACCCAGCCGCCGCCATGGATATTGACTATGGTAGGCTGTAAGCCGCTCACACTTTTCTCAACATATATGTCCAGTAAATTTTCTTTACCGTAGGGACCGTAGGAAATATTATCAAAACGTCTGATATTTTCCGGTGTGGTAAGGCCTTCATCTCTTTTTGCGTCGCCTATAGCCCAGTTGGTTCTGATGTCCATTACCTGTTTACTAAGTTCCATATGCTACCTCTTTGTCACTGATTTTATCAGATGTTCTTTTTTGCATCTTCCAGGGCTGCAATTACCCTGTCACACCAGGCGTCGAATTCCGGATCTTCTCTTTGAAGCTCTGGATGAGCCAGCACATTATCCAGTACCTTTTTTATACCCTGTTCAAAACGTATGTTGGGAGCAAAGCCCGGTACTGCTCTTTTAAGCTTGGTATTATCAAATACAACGGAATTGGACTTGTCTCCTATAAGGCCCCCCTCAAAGTCGTAATGGCTGACCGCTGCCAGGAAAGAAGAGGCTACATAATATGGCTTGTACTCCACACCCAGATAGTCTGCTATGGTCTGATATATCTGATTCCAGGTAAGGGTCTCATCACCTGTGATCTGGAAGGCTTCGCCGATAGCGTGTTTATTGGCCATAAGCCCTATATAGCCCTTGGCAAAGTCTTCGTTATAGGTCATGTGCCAGAGGGAGGTGCCGTCTCCGTGGACAATAACAGGCTTACCCTCCATCATTCTTTTTATTACCTGAAAGCTGCCATTATTGCCATGTACTCCTAAAGGTACATTTCTATTGTCATAGGTATGGCTGGGGCGAACAATGGTGGCAGGGAAGCCATTTTCACGGTAAGCTCTCATAAGTACATCCTCGCAGGCAATTTTGTTACGGGAGTATCCCCAGTACTTATTGGCCAAAGTGGTGCCTTCCGTAATCCTGTAGTCACAGCAGGGCTTGTTATAGGCTGATGCAGAGCTTATAAATATATACTGCTTGGTCTTACCTGTAAAAAGTCTTATGTCTCTTTCTATCTGCTCAGGCACAAAGGCTATAAACTGATTGACTACATCAAAGGTCATATCCTTTACTGCCTCTCTTACCTCTGCTTCATTGTTGGCATCTGCTTTGATTACTTTTACATTGTCAGGAAGTTCAGCTGTTCTGCTGCCTCTGTTAAGGATATATACCTCCCAGTCAGGATCTGCCGCCAGACTCTTTGTGATAGCCATGCTGATAGTACCTGTACCGCCGATAAATAACGCTTTCATTTTTTTGCCCTCCATTATGTTAGTCTAAAAAACTTCTATTACCTCTGCCCCTTCTCTGACAAAAGCAATGAATTCACTGATTTCTGCATGGATACTGTATTCCAGACCGCCCTCATATACCTGTCTGTCCTTGGTCAGTACCCATTTACCCTCAGGCAGGTATACCTGCCTCTCTACTGCTCCCTGCTTGGTTATAGGTGCAAAGAGGATGTCCGGGCCAAACATATATTCATCTCCTACTTTATAGCAGGTCTTATCCTCAGGAAAATCGTAGAAAAGAGGTCTCATTACCGGCGTACCCTTTTCTGCTGCTCTATCCATCTGCTTTTTGATATAAGGCACTAATCTGTATCTCAGATTAATGAGCTCTGTTAAAATCTGCTGATTTTCGCTGCCAAAGCTCCATATTTCGTTTTCATCACCTGATGGCTCTATAATACCCTGAGTACGATTACCTCCCACACGGCTGCCATGGAGTCTCATAACAGGAGAAAATACTCCATACTGGAACCATCTGACAATAAGCTCCCTAAAATAGTCAGTGTGAATATCCGCACCAAAGAAGCCGCCTATATCGGTATTCCACCAGGGGAGACCGCACATAGCCATATTGAGGCCTGATTTTACCTGCTCTGTCAGGCTCTCAAAGGTGGAATGGATGTCTCCTGACCAGATGAGCGCGCCAAACTTCTGAGCTCCCAGATAACCGCATCTGGAAAGGGTGACGATATCGTCTCTGCCCATATCCTTCATCCCGTCATACACCAGCTGAGCATAGTAATAAGGGTATATTAAGGCTGCCTCATCGCCACGACCGGCATGCATTATCAGATTGTCAAAATGCTCGGGATGAATCTCCGGCTCTGCTTCATCAAACCAAAGGAGATCCACGCCATTGTCGATATAATTTTCCTTAAGCTTTTTCCAGACAAATTCCCGGGTCCTTGGATTGGTAGGATCAATCTCTGCCTGAGGACCGTAAAAATCAAAGACACGATTACTGCCGGAGGCGGTTTTTATCAGCATATTATGACTTAACATATGCCAGTAATTTTCGCTTTTTTCGTTAATGGTAGGCCACATGGATACCATAAGCTTTATGCCCATATCATGAAGCTCCCGGGCCATAGCCTTGGGGTCCGGCCAGTACTTGGAATCAAACTTGTAGTCACCCTGCTCTGTCCAATGGAAGTAGTCAATAATAATAACTGAAAGTGGTACTCCCAGCTCCTTATACTTTCTGGCTACTCTGAGTACATCTTCCTGAGTCTCATATCTTAAGCGGCTCTGCCAGAAGCCCATAGCCCAGAGAGGCATCTGTGGTGCATGACCTGTGAGCTCTGTCAGCTTTTCCGTAGCTTCTGCAGGGCCACCGGAAATTACTACAAAGTCCATCTGCCTGCCGCAGTCACTATTCCAGCGCATACGGTTATTGGAGAGCTCTACGGTACCTGTAGACGGCATGTTCCATAAAAAGCCGTAGCCTAAGGACGAATACACATAGGGGATGCTGGACTTGGTATTTACGTGACGCAGGTCGATGGTACAGCCCTTTTTACTGAATATATTCATTCTCTCATGGCCCAGGCCGTAAAATTCCTCGCCCTCAGTAGGCTCAAAGCTTTCTCTCATTTTCCACAGTCCGCTGCCCACGCTTCTGTAATTTCTGTAGCCGGAGTAAAAGGTCATCTCCGGCTGCTCCTGGAGGATCATCTTATCCCCTTTGAAAAAAGCGATGCGGCCGTTTCCTTCCATCTTAAAGGTCAGGTCTCCTGTCTTAAGATAGCCCTGACCATCCTTTACCCAAGCCTCAGCAACAGTCTCTACAGGCAGTAATGTCCAGTCCTGCTCTACAAGCTCAGTGTTGGCTGTAGCTCTGAAGCGGATGCAACCCTCGTAGCATGCGCTTATCTCACCCATTTCTCCGTCTTTTTCAAAAAACAGTCTGTTGTTATTTACTGTAAACTCCATTATTTTAGCCCCTTTCTATATCCTTCTTAAGGTATCCGCATACCAGAATACTACTTCCTGTACTCTGTATATTTCTGACTCTTTGCTGCTTTTCCTAAAATTATTTTTGTAGTCGGTAAACCACTTTTCCAGGTCTGATGCTACTTCCCATCTGTCTGCTTTTGAAAAGTGGCTGTCCAGCAGACTGCTGCCAAAAAAGCTGTCGCATATGATAGCTACAGCGGTATTAAGGAGGGCCTGCCCTCCGGCGTGCAGAAGGTAGGAATAGATAACTCCCTTGTCCTTTATGGTGAGTCTGCCTGCTATGCTTGAAAGCTCTTCTGTAAGTATGGCTATTTTTTCATTTTTTTCCTTAACAGGTGACAGCCACATGTTGTGAAAAAAGGCCTTATGCTCTATAAGGCTGGCAGGATCCTTTTCCCGGGCGAATTCATAGAGGTCTACCACATTGCCCCAGCCGGCCGCCTCACAATCTCCCAAAGCGCTTATGACAGCTGTGATGCCCTCCTCCCGGTCTCCATACTCCACCAGCGAAATCCTTCTGTTTTCCTCATCTTCATCCGGTAAAGCCTGACTCCAGGAGCCTTCAGCTCCGTAGATGAGACCCGGTATGGAGAAGTAGGGGTCAGATACGTGGCCGTAGTCTCCCCAGTCTGTATTTAAAAGGCCTAGGGCCTGATATTTTTTTGCATAGGCACACATTTTTGAAATATTGGCATAGGCCGAAGAGGTCTTATTTATCAGGTGTCGCCAGCCATGGACTCCGGGGCAGAGATACTGGGTAGCTCCCACCCGGTCCATTTTCATGGCGCTTTCTTCACTTTCATTTTCACTGTAGCCCCAGGTCAGGCATACTGTCTCAGGAGGAAGCTCTGTAATAAGCTCGGGAGAGCCTACTATGATATCTCCCCAGAACATGGGGCGCAGGCCTTTTTCCCGGAGGTACTCACAGATTTTTTTAACAAAATCCACATAGATTCTGTGTGTGCCTGTTTTATCAGCCAGGGCTTTACTCTTACCCTTTCCCAGGTCGAAGGTCTCGTCACCGCATAGGTTAAACTGCTTGGATGAGAAAAGTGGAATGAATTCATCCAGCATTCTCTTTATAAACTCCCAAGCTGCAGGGTCTGTCATATTGATGGTATGATGCTCCATCCTGCCCCTAAAGGAAAAGCGGTCCTTATCTGAATCCGGGAGCTCGCAGAGCTCTGTATAGCTTTTAGTCTTCAATACCTTGTCCAGGTGACCAAAGGAAGCCAGGGAGGGAATCAGCTCAATACCAAGCCTCTTACAGTATATATCCAGCTCCAGTATGTCCTCTGCCGTAAGTGGCGTATCGTCCCTCCATACCTCAGAGAAGTCCCGAAATAAATAGCTGTGTTCCACATACAGCTGCAGCTGATTCAGCTTGTAATAGGCACATTTATCTGCCAGCTTTTTGTACCTGTCCAGCCTCTGCACCCGCCCTCTGGTAGCATCATGGTAAAAGCCACGATTGGCTATGGCAGGCTTATCTGCCACCTCCAGGCAGGGCAGTATCATGCATAGCTCCGAAATAAGCTGTCGCAGGCTCTCTACACCGTACAAAATGCCCATGTCATAGTCTGCACCAATCACTACCCGGTCCTCACTGATTTCCAGCCTGTAGGCAGCTTCTTTTATTTTGAAATCTCGTTCATTGGACCAGTCCGCAGCCAATATATCCGCTCCCCGTCCTTTTTCCAGATAGATTTCATTTTTGCCGCTCGGCTGTCCTCTAACTATAGCCAGCGCGAAACCCATTTTTTCCTGTATGGTATCGTTCAAAAGTCCGGCATAATAGTAGTCCTTATCTGTGGCCTCAGCAGACAAGACTATTTTCGTATCATACCTGAATCGAAAGCAACCCGGCTTTTCCGTAATCGAATAAGGATTGGGAATTATGCAATACTTCATGTAAGTCACTCCTTTTGTGTCACGGGGACGTATCTGTTTGACACATTTGTGTCACGGGGACGTTTCTATTTGACACATTTTCTCCGTTTTCTGATAAGTATACACGCTATGAAAATCACAGCGGCCCCTGCGCCTGTAAGGCTGATAACCAGGACTGTAGGAAATCCTCTGTAAGAAGGCCTGCTTCCTTCTACGATTACTATGGTCCCCAGCTTCTCTACTCCCATGGTAAAGATACCATCGGTCCAGTCGCCTGACTGCTTGGTAAGCCGGCCATCCTCGTAGCAGTAAACCGTCATGCCCTTCTTCTCTTTTTCGCTTCCGAAAGGGATGGAAAGGAGATAAGACTCCTGACGCTTGCCATCTGCTGCATCCTTCAGGGTATATGCTTTGAAAGACCGGTCCTTTCCAGCGGTTAACAGTTCTGCTATCCTACTGTAATTTGGATCTGTAGCTGCCAAGTCGGAT
>JAZUFN010000237.1:0-9021 GCA_045640725.1 Lachnospiraceae bacterium | reverse complement strand
CTTGGAAGGTGAAGCTTTTTTCACTTCGCAGATAAAGGACATGCCGGGATTTTTCAAGGCTTTTTCAAAAGCAAAGGGCTCTCTGCCGGTAGTCACAGTAGTAGCCAATTCTATTATCTCAGGCAGAGAAATACGTCTTTCATCTGCTACTACTCTCTCTTTCGCATATTCAGCTATGGTATCTAAAATAGTTGCCATCTTTATTCCTGACTGTTTTTAATGTACTGCTGAAGCTTCTCATAAGCCTTTCCACTGTCTATGGTCTCAGCTGCCAGCTTGATACCCTCAGAAATGCAAGGTGCCTTGTCTGCAAGATATAAAGCCACTCCGGCATTGTAAAGAACTGCTTCTCTCTTGGCTCCCTGCTCCTCGCCTTTAAGAATAGCTGTGGTAATAGCTGCATTCTCTGCAGGTGTGCCGCCCTTAAGCTCTTCCTTGTCACATGGATGAAGGCCAAAATCCTCCGGTTTTAATGTATATGGATTGTAAAATCCGTCCTTAATCTCACAAACATAGGTAGGTGCTGAGAGTGAAAGCTCATCCAGCTTGTCCATACCATATACTACCATGCCTCGCTTTACTCCCAGGCTGGAAAGAACTTTGGCCAGCGGCTGTACCAGACTCTCATCATATACCCCAAGTAACATGCGGGTAGGCTTGGCTGGATTGGTAAGAGGTCCTAAGATATTGAAAACTGTTCTGAATCCCAATTCCTTTCTGATAGCTCCTACATATTTCATGCTGGCATGATACTTCTGAGCAAAGAAGAAGCAAATACCTGTATTTTCCAGAAGCTCCAGGCACTTTTCCGGAGTCTGGGAAATATTAATGCCAAGTGCTTCCTGACAGTCTGCAGTACCGCAGGCTGAGGATGCTGCTCTGTTACCATGCTTAGCTATTTTAACGCCGGCCGCAGCCACAACTATGGCTGAAGTAGTAGATATATTAAAGCTGTTGGACTTATCACCGCCTGTACCGACTATCTCCATCACTTCCATGTCACCTGTATCAACCGGAGTAGCATGATCTCTCATTGCTCTTGCACATCCTGCTATCTCTTCAATAGTCTCAGACTTGGTACTTTTGGTGGAAAGTGCTGCTAAAAATGCCGCATTCTGAGTAGGAGTGGTCTCTCCATCCATAATCTCATTCATCACAGCATAAGCTTCTTCATAAGTAAGGTCCTCTTTGTTAACAATTTTTTCAATAGCTTCTTTAATCATATCCGTTCCTTTCTGCTATCCTCGGGCTTTGCCCTTTTCTATAATAATACTGAGCTCATCAAAGGACCTATAAAAAAAGTCCCTGACAGAGCCTTATCTGTCAAGGACGAATAAACTAATCCGCGGTGCCACCTTGATTTGCAGCCATGCTGCACGCTTTTTAAAAGTACTAACATACTTCTGACCCTTCACGCAGGTCCTACGTCATGAAATACTAGATGCAATGCATTTTTCCTCATGCCCTCTGTGGTCCATTTGATGGCTGGTTTCTCACGCTGCTCTCAGCTCTGCAGCACTCTCTGTAAAGGCTTCACCACCGTTATCTCCACTTCAACGGTTTATTGCTTCATTGAATTGAAGCGATTTTACCACAAATCAAATATCATGTCAACGGTGAATTTATACTTTTTTGCAAACTCATCCATATCCCGCTTTATCATTTTATAAATGCGGATCTCAAAAAGACTAATTCTCGTAGGTATAGGTAATGGAAGAAACTTCCCCGTTCTTTGTAACAATAACCAGAGAGGTCTTACCGTCTTTTACGGAAAACTTACCATCCTTGCCCTCACCATAAGCCTTAGCCACAGCTTCTGCACTGTCACCGATTTTTACACCTTCCGGTGTGGCCACCAGATCATCAAGCAGCTGAATGGTAGTAAGTACTTCCTTACCATTGACCTTGCTGGTAACTATCTGAAGAGATGTGCCATAGGTATAAAAGTGATCCTCACCCTCAAATGCACAGCTTTTTGATGTAAATGTGGATGTAGCTTCTCCCAGCTTGTCCAGAACAGCCTCTGCGCTCTCGCCGATGGTTATTTTCTTGCCATCATGTACATAGGAATACTTTCCTGCTGTTGTCTTGGAAGGAGTAGGCGTAGCACCCGAGCCACTGCCACATGCTGTTAATACAGCTACTAATGCCACCATAATCAAAGCTAAAATTCTTTTTTTCATATCAGTATCCTTTCAAGCTGCCGTTCTTTTCGATGTAGTCAAGCTGAGCTTTAAGCTCTTTATTATAGTCTTCCACCAGCTGATTCCATTCAGCAGCTGTCTTCTCGTTGGAAGTATAATCTTTAAAAGTGAATTTATCAACAAGAATCTTTCCGAAGTAATCTGCCAGCTTTTCAGCTCCATAGACATTTAAATGCAATCCTGCATCGTAGGTATCCTTGGAATAGTCTATACCTATATCCTTAAGTATATCCTCATCCAGGAAATTAATATAAAGCAGGTCGTTTTTCTCTGCATATTTAATGATATTTTCGTTCCACTCATCATACCAGAAGGGGAAGATACTGGGGGCCTTAATTAAAACCAGCTGAATATCGTTTTTCTTGCAGATATCCCTCATTTTGTCCAAATAATCATAGTCAATCTGAGCAAAGTCATCATTATCGGGATTGCCCATAATAGCGGTGCCGGTAACAGGCTTAACATCAGCTCTCATGAGATAGCCTGCAATAGTCTTTTTATCTCTGTGAAAAAGATACTTGAAATCTTCTGCTTTCACATCATTCCACCTGGAATGATAACGAAGAAGGGGAAATACATAGGACAGGAAAGATTCTTCCTCTGTCATTGAAGCCTTAACAGACTTTATTTTGGACATGGACCATTTCATACCATCCAGAGACATTCTGTTATAGGCCTCGTTCTGAGGCTCAGAATACTTCATGGAAAGGACATTAAACACCACCACATCAGGCTTTTCGTATTTAAGTGTCTCCTCCAGCAGGTAGTAAGACTGCCATATAAGCTGCTGAGAACTGCCTCTCATATAGCTGGTAAGACCATATTTTTCATACAGGGTAATAGGAGAAATATTTTCATAAATCTCACAGTCACCTACAAATATTATATTGTGATTCTTATTGCTATCATAATACTCACGGATCATGGCTCCTTCGTATATCTCACTCATATACTTAGGCATGAAGAGCTGCTGAAGAAAAGCCAGTACAGCAATCACCAGTACCATAGTCACCGCAAGAGCAATAATATTCTTTTTTTTGCTTTTTTCCACTTAATTGCTCCTTAGCTTTAAATAATTACCGTATTAGAACTGGCTGTAAATAAACTGACTTGCTTCAAATCCAATACCGTAAGCACCAAACACAAGAATACAAATAAACATCACGGCAAAAACAGCACATTCCAGAGCCACACTCTTTTGATGCAGCTGATCACGTACCTGTCCCTTGCCCTGCAGGATGCTGACGGTAAACATTATAATAACGCCAATAAGTATAACTATGTAATCATAGCCTGAAAGTCCCAGATTCATCAGCTCACCCCGGAAAATCTCCTTGAAGCGAAACTTATAGAACATGGTCCCAAACATCTTGAAAGTCATGGGCACATCTCTGTAGCAGTCAAACATACGCAGAGAGCTCATGATGAGGAAGGTCCTTAACATCTGGAAAAATTTCCATCCGTTGGAAGGAGCCACCTTAGGGAATCTGGCATGGAATTTATCGTATAGCGGCTTCAACTCTTCACTTATAATAATAACTATGCAGTTACCTAAGCCCCATACAACAAAGTTCCAGGCTGCTCCATGCCAAAGGCCTGTCACAGCCCATGTAATAATGGAAGCTATATATACAGGCACCTTTTTACCAATATTCTCACCGAAATGCTTCTTGGAAAATTTGGTAACATTCATCATCCACTTGCTTACGGATACCGGATAGAAGATATACTCTTTAAACCATACGCCCATGGTGATATGCCATCTTCTCCAGTATTCTGCAATATCCTTGGAAAAGAATGGTCTGTCAAAGTTTTCTGTGACCTTGATGCCCAGCATCTCTCCGATACCGATAACTATGTCAATACCACCGGTAAAGTCAGCATACAACTGGCAGGCATAGAAGACCATACCGATAAAGGCAAAAGTACCATCATAGGTGATAAACTCGTCGAAGCCCACTTCTCTGCCATGAATCAGGGTATTAACAGCTACCAGCATACGGTCTGCAACTACTACTTTTTTGAAGTAGCCCCAGAGTATACGCTCGAAGCCCCTTCTTAAATTGTTCCAGTCCAAAGTATGCTCAGTATAAAGAGTCCGGCTCAGCTCTCCAAAACGGCTGATAGGTCCCTGAATAAGCTGAGGAAAGAAGGAGGTAAAGAGAGCCAATTTAAAATAATTTCTCTCTGCCCTGTACTTACCATAGTAAAGATCTATCAAATAGCCCATAATCTGGAAAGTATAGAAGGAAATGCCTAACGGCACAAAAAGACTTACATATCCTACGTGAGCCTCTCCTCTGAAAAATATACCGTTAACAATGGAAATGCCAAAATTCGCATATTTCAATACAAAAAGAATACCGAAGTTAAAGAGAATACCTATGAGCAGGGTACGCGCTCTCTTTTTCTTCATATCTTCCTTGTATTTTTTCTTTTCTTCTTTGGTCCAAGCTTCTTTGTTGGCCTTAATCTGCTCTTTTTCCGTCACATTGAGCTTGTCTATATGAAGGCTCAGAAAGTAAGTAACGGTAATGGTAGCACCAATAAACAGGAAGCCCTTAAGGCCTGCGAAAAAATAAAATACAAAGTTCGCTACCAGTAAAAGCTTCCATTGATGTTTCTTAGGCACTACATAGTAAAGAATCACAGTCAAAGTCAAAAATAGAATGAACCTTGATGATGTAAATAACATAGTAGCTCCGATTAATTATTCTTCTTCAAGTCTGGTAATGAGGTCGAAAATAGCCTCTGCAGAGTTAAAATTCTCAGGAGTGAGAGCATCTGCAGGAATCATTACATCGAAAGTGGAATTCACTTCAGTAACGATGGAAACAATATCAAAGGAATCAAGAATCTTATTGTCAATAAGACCTGTCTCCTGTGAGAAATCAACCTCCGGGTGTAAACCTTCCAAAATCTCTAATAATTCGTCCATTTTTTCATCCTTTCTGTATTAACTTACTTAATAATTTCTGCTTTAATTTTCTGCCTGTCAATCTTGCCATTTAAGGTAAGTGGCAAAGTCTCGAAGCACTTTACTCCGCTGGGGATCATGTATCTGGGCAGCTTTTGCTTCAATAGCTCTACCACCTCAGCTACTGTAGCCGTGCCTGAGTATACCATATGAATCTTCTTTTTCTCATTGTCATATACACAGCATACTGCATTGACACCCTGGAACTGATTGGCTGCTGCTTCTATTTCCCCCAGCTCAATACGATGGCCCATATGCTTAATCTGATGATCACGTCTTGATATGTATATCAGATCGCCATTTTCATCATACTTAGCCAAGTCACCTGTTTTATAGACTATCTCAGGATACTTGCTATTCAAAGGATTCTGTACATAGGCTGTAGCAGTCCTTTCAAAATCATTGTAATATCCCAAAGTAACTGCTGTACCTCTGATATATATCTCGCCCTCTTCGCCGGGAGCAGCCAAATCATTTTTATCGTTAATCAGGAGAATTTCAGTATTCCTGAAAGGTCTTCCGATAGGAATAACATCTCCTTCAGCAAAATCTCTGTTTACCACATAGTAACAGGACATACCTGTAGCCTCTGTAGGACCATACAGATTAATGTATTTGGCATCAGGTACGTATTCTTTCCAGAGATTAAACTGCTTTACAGGAAATACCTCGCTACCAAATGCGATTACTTTTAAGTACTTTGGTACTACTGTCTTAAAAGCTCCCAAGCCTGAAATAATGGTAAGTCCCGGTACTACCCAGCAAATAGTATTAATCTTATACTCATTAAGATACTCTACCAGCTTGACCGGCATCATAAAGAGCTGCTTGGGGATAAAATAAGTAGTCGCACCATATTTCATGGTAGTATAAACTTCCTTCAGACAGGCATCCACATAAAGAGGAGTCTGATTGCCGAAAACAGTCTCATCGCTTACTTCCAGCACCTCTGATAAAGTCTCAATGTAATCGATAACAGATCTGTGGCAGGCAATAACACCTTTGGGAATACCTGTGGAGCCTGATGTAAATACGATATAAATAGGGTCTGTGTCTATCTGATGCTGTCTGACATAGGTAAGGGCCTCCTCATTGACGGGCTCCTGTACCATTTCTTCATATACGGAAATATTCTTACAATCCGTAAACTCCGTAATATGATCAGCTACTTCCCGCGAACAGATAATCTGCTTGGGATTCAGGCCCTGAATGATAAGATCGATACGGCTCTTAGGCATCTCTTCATCAATAGGCACATAGTAACATCCCGAATAGATAACCCCCATAAAGGCTGCTACTGTCTCAGGAGTCTTGCCCATAAATACGATAACAGGATCACGATAGCAACCCTTGGCAGCCAATGCCGACCCTATGGCTCTGGCACTCTGATGAAGCTGCTCAAAAGTCATGTTGTGCTGCCCATCAGTATAAGCCACCTTGTCTTTATACCTTTCTACTGTACTTTCCAGATATTCCAAAATATTAGTCATTTTTTATCCTCTTTACTTTTAAGATATGAATACTCGTACGTAAGGTCTCCGCCGCATTGCTCTACGCATCTGCTGGCCAGTATCTCCAGAACATCAAAAAATTCAGGATCCAGAGGATATTTTCCCTTAACCACGGAAAGCTCTGTGCAGCCTAAAAGGACCAGCTCGGCCCCCTGATTTTTCAGATGATTTTTTACCACGTAAACATTTTCAACATTGACAAGCTTGCCTGCCTTAACCTCGTCATAAATCGTCCTCATCACCAGACGCTGATCATTATAATCCGGGGTAATTACCTTTATATCATACTTGTTAAGCGTATGCTCAAAAACTTTACTCTGAACTGTACCATCTGTAGCCATGAGTCCTACTGTTTTGATGTTTTTGCTGCAGAGGTACCTGGCTACTTCATCAATCATGCTGATAAAGCCATCTCCCAGGAGTGCTTTTAAATCCTCACTGAAATAATGAGCCGTAATACATGGCATGGCAAAATAGTCGCAGCCCTGATCTTTAAGCATTTTTCCCATATCGCTGATATAGGGAAAAGGATTTTCTTTTGTATTATCCAAAAGATATGCTGTTCTGTCGGGTGTGTCCGGGTAATTGTATACGATCATGGGGATGTGATCTCTGTCAGTATCCGCCTTGGTCATTTTTACAATAAGCTCCATGAAATAAATGGTAGCCATAGGGCCCAATCCGCCGATAATTCCTAATTTTTTCAAATCAACTGCCTCACATGTTTATTTAACAAGATTGTAATCTTTTGCATATTCAAAATGCTGCTTTGGAGTCTCCGGGTAAAGGGACTTGTCTCTGTAGAAGAAACCATTCAGCTCTTTGGACTTGTTCTCATACTCTTCCAGCTGGGCATCAGTCTGCATAAAGCCGTCCTGCCACTCATGTTTTCTGGTAGTATCAAAATGATAATAGCCACTGCCAAGATTAACCAGCAGCCAATAATGCTCTGCCTCGTTGGGGCCTCCAGGAGCTCTGGTCACATCAATAATATCTGTAATCCCAGCTGCCAGAAGTAAAGCTTTGGATACGGAGTGATATGTAAAGCAGTCTCCTACTTTATTTACTATACCTCTGTAGGCCTCTGCCCTGTAATCGCCCTTTTCAGACTTGCCGGTATACTCAACATTACGATATGCATAGAGATAAATCACCCAAGCCTTGTCTGCAGGTGACATATCCGGAGTAATAATCCTGTCTAAAACTCCCTTTACAGCCTCGTTGATCATCTCGTCTGTAATATTCTCCAGACTGAATATGAAAAGAGCTTCTGCTGTAGCCACGTTCCCTGCCTTATCAGTGGCAGTATAAACCACCTTGTACTGTCCGGGTATAGGCTGATTCTTCTCATCAAACTTAATAGCGGAATTATCCACATTGACCTTGACGTCTCCGTCATGATTGTCTGTAGCTGAGATTCCCTTTACATAGGATACCTTGTCAGTAACATTAAAACGCTTATCCGTAACGCCTGAAATAACCGGAGCTTCCTTATCCTCATAAACTGTAAGCACCACATCAAAAGTCTTTTTGGCACCGTTTTCTGCAGTCACCTGAATTTTTAAATTGTAGTCCTTGGCTTCAGAAAGCACAGGAAGATCTATGAAGCTGCAGGTAAGGGTCAGACCATCGGGATTCACAATAAAGCTCTCCGGGCTGATCTTTACTTCAGCTCCTGTCAGAGCTGTCTCCACGGCTGCAACTCCAATACTCTCGGGGAAAGGCAAATCATTTTTCTTCTGCTCACATCCTGCCAGTAAAATAACTCCGGCAGCAACTACTCCTGCTGCCAAAATACGCAATTTGGTAATACTCTTTATAAAACTCATTTTGAATTATCCTTTGTCTAAAATATGTATTGCAAAAAATATACGCACACAGAGAGTATTCTACCACTATTACGAAAAAAATCAAGAAAAAAGCCCCCCGAATGTTGTCCATCCGAGAGAGCTTTTATCTGCTTATTTAATTTCCACTGAATACAAAGAAGGATCAAACAGGTAATAATCCAAGGTTTTCTCCTGTTCACTGTATTCGGCACCTTCTGCCATGGTAAAAAGGTATCCGTCGAATTTCGAGCTTCTTTTGCCATTATCAAACTGATACCAGCCATCTCCCACATTGATGAGGAACCAGTAGTGATTGGTGCCTCTTCTGTTAGGCCATGACCTTTTCACTTCCAGATACGGGATGCCTGCTATCTCAAAAAGAGCTCTGGAAAAGGCATAATATGTGTAGCAATCTCCCTTTTTCTTTTCCAGGGCATATATTGCTTCCAGACGCCAGTTGTCATGAGTGGATACATTAGACCAACCTGTGTAGGCGATAT
>JAZUFN010000236.1:0-2778 GCA_045640725.1 Lachnospiraceae bacterium | reverse complement strand
AAGATTAAAAAAGATCTTCAGAATAAGGTCCGTGAAAAAGTAGACAAGAATCAGAAAGACTACATCATGAGGGAGCAGATGAAGGTCATCCGTGAAGAGCTGGGTGAAAAAAATTCTGCTGATGAAGCTCAGGAATTTTTGGACAGACTGGAGACTCTTACCTGCAGTCCTGTCATAAAGGAAAAAATCAGAAAGGAAATCAATCGATTTACCGGATCTGCCGGGGCTCAGGCCGAGGCAGTGGTAGGCAGAAATTACATTGAGACTCTTCTGGACCTGCCATGGGACAAAATGTCCGTGGACAATCTGGATATAAAGAATGCGGAAAAAATCCTGGACCGTGATCATTATGGCATGGAAAAAATCAAGGAACGCATACTGGAATTTTTATCAGTACGTGCACTGAATACTAAGGGACAGACTCCTATTATCTGTCTGGTGGGGCCTCCCGGAACAGGTAAGACTTCCATCGCCCGTTCTGTAGCTACTGCCCTTAACAAAAAGTATGTGCGCATCTGTCTGGGCGGTGTGAGAGACGAAGCAGAGATTCGTGGCCATAGAAAGACATATATAGGAGCTATGCCCGGACGTATCATCACAGGCCTTAAGGAAGCAGGAGTAAAGAATCCTCTTATGCTTTTGGATGAGATTGATAAGGTATCCTCAGATTATAAGGGTGATACCAGCGCGGCTCTTTTGGAAGTACTGGACCCTGAGCAAAACAAACATTTTACTGATCATTATGTTGAGCTGCCCACGGATTTATCCGAGGTGCTGTTTATCTGCACAGCCAATTCTTTAAAAACTATCTCCAGGCCTCTTCTGGACCGTATGGAAATCATTGAGGTCAGCTCATACACAGAAAATGAAAAAGAGCATATAGCCAAGGACTTCCTGCTGCCAAAACAGCTGGAGAAAAATGGCTTGACAGCCAAGCAGGTCAAGGTATCCATGCCTGCAATCCGCCTTATGATATCAGGCTATACAAAGGAAGCAGGTGTCAGAAATCTGGAGAGAAAATTCGGAGATATCTGCAGAAAAGCTGCCAGACAGATACTTACTGACAGTCAGGCACATAAGGATGAGGCAGGCTATACTGTTCCCCCGGTAAAGGTTACTGATAAAAATCTGGATGCTTACCTGGGTAAAAAGAAATATGACAATCTAAAAGCCAATAAGGCAGATGATATAGGCATTGTACGTGGCCTTGCTTGGACGGAAGTAGGTGGAGACACCCTTCAAATCGAAGTAAATACCATGCCCGGCAAGGGCACACTTACTCTGACAGGCCAGCTGGGAGATGTTATGAAGGAGTCTGCACAGATAGCTCTTTCATATGTCCGATCCGTGATAAGGGATATCCCGGATAACTGGTTTGAGGAGCACAGCCTTCATGTTCATGTGCCTGCGGGAGCTACTCCCAAGGACGGCCCTTCTGCAGGTATTACCATGGCAACAGCTATTTACTCCGCTGTTAGCGAAATACCTGTAAGGCATGATATCGCCATGACCGGTGAGATATCCTTAAGAGGTAAGGTAATGCCCATAGGAGGCCTTAAAGAAAAGCTTCTGGCTGCTAATAAGGCAGGTATGAAGCTGGTGCTGGTACCGGAGGAAAATAAGCCGGATCTTTCTGAAATATCAGAAGAGATTACTCACGGCATGGAGGTTATTCGGGTAAGCAGTATGGCAGAAGTACTTTCATACGCTACCAGGGGCAAAGTGGTTTTGAATGGCAAAAAGCAGTGAGCTTTGGAAATGTAGGACGAAAAGATGAATGTAAATAATGTGGCACTGGAGACAGTGTGTGGTATTACAAGTAAATTACCGGATAACCAAATGCCTGAGATTGCCTTTGCGGGCAAGTCGAACGTGGGTAAATCTTCCCTGATTAATGGTCTTATCAACAGAAAGTCTCTGGCTCGTACTTCTTCAGAGCCCGGTAAGACTCAGACCATCAATTTTTACAATGTGGAGAATCAGCTTTATTTTGTAGACCTGCCGGGCTACGGCTATGCCAAGGTATCCAAGGAAACAGCAGCAAAATGGGGCGGTATGATAGAGAAATACCTTCGTACCTCCAAGCAGCTGCAGCTTATATTCCTGCTGGTAGACATTCGTCATGAGCCCTCTGCCAATGACAAATTGATGTATGACTTTGTTGTAAATAACGGTTATCAGCCGGTTATCATTGCCACAAAGCTTGATAAAATAATAAGGTCCGAATTTCAGAAAAAGATTAAGGATATAAGAGTAGGACTGGGACTTCCTGCCGGAGTGCCTATTTTCCCTTTTTCTGCAGAGACCAAGGTGGGAAAAGAGGAGATTTGGGAATATATTGATACGTTGTTATTTGGGGAGCAAGAGTAATGGATTCGGACAATTCTTTATTTGAAAAACTGGATGATGAAGAGATGATGTACTATAAGCTGGTAATTCTCTACATTTTGGACAGGCTGGCTATGCCTATCAGTAATGCAGAGCTTTCCCGTATAGTACTGGAAGGGAAATATGCCCCCTTCTTTGCCATGCAGCATGTACTGGGTGATCTGGTAGAAGATAAGTACATAGAAGTGGTAAAGGAAGAGCGCAATTCCCACGAGTACCAGATTACTCCCGAAGGCGTGGAGACTATCTCTCTTTTTTACAAGGATATAGCCACGGATAAACGTGATGAGATCGACGGATTTTTACAGCAGGAACTCTTCCACTTAAAGGACAAGAGAAGTTCTACTGCCGACTATTATGAATCCGGTAAAGACGAGTATATGGTGGAGC
>JAZUFN010000235.1:0-4800 GCA_045640725.1 Lachnospiraceae bacterium | reverse complement strand
TTCCATAAAAGGAGATAACAAGGACGCTAAGCCATAATAGTTCATGCTTCGCATGAAGGCTTAGCTTTTCAAACTCCTTCGGAGTTCTCCATTTTTCACTTCGTTCAAAAAGGAGATAACATGAAAGTATATTTAATTGATTATGAAAATGTAAATGAGCAGGGGCTCAAGGGCGTTGATACGCTGGAAAATGGGGATATGGTTAATATCTTTTACAGTGTGAATATTAAAAGCATGCCCTTTGAGCGTAGTCTGGAGCTGGCTCGTTCCAAGGCTTCCATAGATTCATATCTGATAAAGAAAACCGGAAAAAATTACCTGGATTTTCAGTTAACCACCCTGCTGGGCTATCTGATCTGCAAGTATGAAAAGGCCGATTTTTTCATCATAAGTAAGGATACAGGCTTTGACAGCACAGTGGATTTCTGGAAGGAAAGAAATGTGAGTATTAGCCGAGTTGCCTCTATAGCCGGACAGGAAAAAACATCCGGCAAGGTGAAAAAGACTGAGAGTAAAAAGCCAAGCACAAAAAAAGCAATTGCTAATGCCAAAGAGAAGCAGGAGCCGGTAAAGCCGGAGCCGGAAAAACAGGAGCAGGTAAAGCAGGAGACAGAAAAGCCTGTAGGAGAGCCGGAAAACACCAGACCTAAAAAAGAAAAGCCTGCAAAAAAGTCGATTCCGAGGCCTGCCCTTCCTGAAAGCTACAGAAAAAAAGTGCGTATCGCCTTAGCAGGAGAAGAATTGGCTCCCAATCAGTATACAGGTATATACAAGGCCATAGTAGAGAGCAGTGACAAGGTTTTACTAAATAATGCACTGGTAAAGCAGTTTGACAATGTAAAGGGCGGCGTAATATACGGAAAAATAAAAAATATATTTAAAGAATTTCATGAGGAAAACAAATGATGAAGAATGCGGAAGCCGGCTGGCTCAATCCCGGAGCAGCAAAGGCAGTAGAAATAATAGAGGGAGTAGTAGTTGACAAGCCTGACAGTGTTGAGGTTACAGTGGAGATGTATTCAGGCGTTAAGGTGGCATTTTCAGAGATAGTAAAATATGTGTCCACAGCAGTTAATACCTGCTTTTATGTAAGCAGCAATCTGGATACGTCCTTTGACGCGGAAAGCAATTATTCCTACCTTTGGATCGATACCGGCTACAAAGATATTTCAAAGGTACCGGTTTTCATGATGTTTAAGAAAGAGGAGGAAGTATATAAGTATGTGGAGACCGCTATAGTTCGCAGCCTGGCAGACAAGCTTAAGAAGCTTCGCCCGAAAAATGCAGGACTAATCGACAAGAATTATCAGAAGTTTATAAAAAAATACAGAGAAGACGCTGTGAGCCGCGGTATGGCCAAGGCTGACATTAAGACAGATAAGAAGCCTCAGAAGGAAAAGATGGTTATCGATATCGAAGAAAGCAGTGATGGACCATCCACCATGGCAGAGGCTATGGCAGCAGCCCTTAAAAAATCCGGTGTAAAGTGGTAATTGATTTGGCATGAGAGAAATATCTTTCATGCCAAAATTTTTTTTTTACAAAAAGGGTTAAGTTTCGGAAAATAATGCCGATAAAAAATCTAAGGATTAATATTCTTATAAACAATTATTCTATAATTTTACCCGGCAAGGATGTAGCTATCGGGGCGTAAAAGGATTTACGTGAATCTTGCCGGAAGGCGAAGGAGCGCGTGAATTATGAAGATTGAATCCAGTGCAGTACAGCTGCAGTCACAAAGACAGTATTCTAAAGTATCAGAAGAAAAATCCCTTTCAGTTCAAATCACAAGTGCATCGGTACATAAGTTGAATCTTTCAGATCCTACAAAAAGCAAGCTGGAACAGCTGTCGGACGTGAAAGATGAACTTGACCTGCAGGCAAAAGAGCGGGAAGAAGAGCAGAAGGAAGCTCAAAAAGAGGCTCAGAAAAAGGCTTTTGAAAATTTTTTGGAGCAGATGAGAAAAAATCAGAAGGTGTCCCAGCAGAAAAAACCGGAGTGCAAGAGTCTGGATGAAATGCGAATAGAGCTGATGAAGCGCATACTTAAGCTTCTTCGTGGAGAGGCCGTAGAAGACGAAGGCAGCAAGGAACTGAAAAGCTTTGCAGATGTATTTAACGGTCAGGCAGGAGCAGCAGCCTGTGCAGATTCTGACATAGCAGTATCGGATGGAGAAACAGAAAAAACCGGCACCACAGGCGTCCGGGGTGTGGTGGGAGCTGTAAATGCCAGAGCCTTTACCAGAGTGACTGTCACATCCTCCTTTATGGCAGAGACTGAAAATACAGCTTTTCAGGGACAGGGAACAGTGCGCACTTCTGATGGGCGTGAAATTGATTTTGGCATTACGGTTGAGATGTCCAGAGCTTTCTGCAGGCAGAATGAGTCCATTTCCACCCGGACCGTGATTATGTGTGATCCTCTGGTTATTAATATGGGGGCCGACGTGGCAGAGGTGTCCGATCAAAAGTTCCTTTTTGACCTGGATGCTGATGGTACAAAAGAAGAAATATCCACTCTTTCTTCCAATTCCGGCTATCTGGCCCTGGATAAAAACGGCGACGGCAAGATCAACGATGGTTCCGAGCTGTTTGGTACCAAATCAGGGGATGGCTTTGCCGATTTAGCCAAGTATGATTCCGACGGTAATGGCTGGATTGACGAAAACGATGAGGTTTTCGGTAAGCTAAAGGTCTGGACAAAGGATGAAAACGGCAAAGACCTTCTTCTGGACCTTAAGGAAGCTGATGTTGGGGCCATTTATCTGGGAAAAGCCGCCACTCAGTTCAGCTTAAATTCCATGAAGGACAATCATACAAACGGCGCCATTAGAAGTACCGGCGTCTATCTGAAAGAAAGCGGAGGGACCGGCACAGTACAGCACGTGGACCTGGCATTATAAAGATACAATGTGAGCCTGCCAAAGGTTATTGCAAGTGGCAGGCTCTTTTTTTACCCCTTTATGTTGCAAATGAAAAAAGCATTTAGTATAATCAGCGTATGCGTTATTTTTACGGCGATAATAGAGAGTAGCCGTAAGAAAGGGGAGATAAAAAATGCTTGAATACGAATGCCCGTCCTGTGGCGGCACACTGGAATTTGATACTGCCACTCAGAGACTGAAATGTCCCTATTGTGACTCGGAATATGATGTGGAGGCTTTTACTGCTCAGCTGGAAAATAAAAAAGCAGACTTGGGTAAGGAGACAGATGCCCCACTTTCTCATAAGGATCATGAGTGGGTAGACCCGAATCTTTTGATTTATGTATGTCAGTCCTGCGGTGGTGAAATAATTGGCGATAAGCATATGGGAGCTACTACCTGTCCTTATTGTAACAATAATGTAGTAGTCACAAAGCAGTTTGAAGGAGTATTAAAGCCGGATTTCATTATTCCATTTAAGCTGGATAAAGCAACTGCCATGAAGAAAATGGCAGATCATTTTAAGGGAAAAAAGCTTCTGCCCAAAATGTTTTCTCAGGAGAACAAGCTGCAGGAGATTAAAGGAATATATGTTCCTTTCTGGTTGTATGATATGGAGGCTGACGGAACAGCTTTATTTGAGGGCACCAAGGTAAGGACCTGGGCTGACAAAAAGTATCACTATACGGAGACGTCCTACTATGATTGCTTTAGAAATGGTAAGGCGACATTTGCCAAAATACCTGCGGATGCATCGTCAAAGATGGCGGATGACCTGATGGATTCTATTGAGACCTACGACTACAAGGATCTGGTACCTTTTAATGCAGGCTATCTGGCAGGCTTTATGGCCGATAAGTATGATCTGGATGAGCAGAGTCAGCTGGAGAGAGCTAAAAACAGAGCCAAGGCAACAGTAAAGCAGGAGCTTAAAAACACTGTAACAGGCTATAGTACCGTTACGGAAAAGGATGCAAACATATCCTCTACCAAACAGGAGTATAAGTATGCACTTTTGCCTGTCTGGGTCATGAGTACAAAATGGAAAGACCAGAATTTTATCTTTGCCATGAATGGTCAGACCGGAAAATTTGTAGGTAATCTGCTTATGGATAAAAGCCTTTACTGGAAGTATTTCGGAATAGCCGGGGCTATTGGAGCTATAATAACTGCATTAATCGAAATTATAATTTATATTATATAGGAGGGGACATATGAAAAAGATTTTATCTGTAAAAACGCTGTTCCTTCTTATGGGAGTAGCTTTACTTGTATCATGGGGCAGACCTCAAAGCACAAGCGCCAAAAGTGATGGAAAATATGTTGTAGATATGGCTGATATTCTTTCATCAACAGAAGAAGCTCAGCTGGAGCAGACCTTGAAGGAAATGTCTGAGCGTCTCAAATTTGATGTGGTTGTAGTGACTACCAATAATTTGGATGGGAAAAAGCCTGTGGAATATGCTGATGATTACTTCGACTATAATGGCTATGGTCAGGGAGATGACAGGTCGGGCTGTCTTTTCTTAAGATATATAAACGGTAGCCAAAAAGAGGTATGGATATCCACCAGAGGCCGGGGCCTTGACTGCATTTATGACAATTACATCGATCATATTTATGATATGATGACTGATGATGTGGTAAACGGCAGATATTTCAACGCTTTTTCCACCTATGCCAGAATGGTTGATGAGACTGTAACTGCATATCATAATACCGGTAACGGAATAGTCATCGATTATAATTCAGGCAAGACAGAATATGTCAGAGATGATGATGAAGAAGGCTCTCCCTTCTGGGCAGTTGTTATAGCGCTTGGAGTAGGACTTATTTCAGCATTCATTTATACCGGGGCACTTAAGAGCCAGTTAAA
>JAZUFN010000234.1:0-10253 GCA_045640725.1 Lachnospiraceae bacterium | reverse complement strand
AATGTCTTAAGATAAATAAAAATGGTATAGTCAAAAAAAGGACCATGTATCTATACACGATCCTTTCATGAATAGTTAATGTCTAGTCAATCTGTAAACTTTCTGCATATTTGAACTGAATTATATCCCTCGGGGCAGTTTCAACATATGCTTGCTCTTTATGCATAAAGTTAATTATTTCATATTTACTCATCTTACCAAGTTTATCTATTACTGCATCCAAAATAGCCTTTTCTTCATCGGATAATTCAGTAAAAGTTTGTTTACCATTCAAGGAAAAATGATATGCATTGGTCTCACCCATATCAACTTCTTCACAAGGAACGTCCTTTAGGTCAATTATGGAATTGTGTCCCACCGGAACAGCTCCCATTGGAAGTGCGCGATATACTAATCCAGTAATTGCATAGCCTCTTCTCTTATAAGATAAAGCATCCGCGTACCATATAAGCTTCATTAATTTTACCTTATAAAGACTTGTTACATTGATTGATGATGCAAAATATCTAATAACCTCAACTACTTTATCTAATGACAAATCTATGTTGCCATGAAACATTTGATTTCCCTGAAACTTTGCATAGCTTGCTTCAATTGCTTTTCTGAGATAGGCATCTTGATCTTCTTCAAATAACGAAGTTGCGGTTGCCAAATATTTATGATAAGACTCTGCCGATAGATTTGCTTTTGCTCCGTTTAAAAGAGACAAAAACCATTCTGGGTCCTGATTTATTTTCTTAAGAATAGTATCATGTGCCTTATCCTGAACTTGGTGGCTTTCATATCTCGTAATAGTTTTGCCACCCCAACCTAACAATAAACATAAATCGCTTTGACTTATACCATATTTGGCTCGAATTGCTCCTATTTGCTCTGACGTTAAAAGACCTTCTTTTTTTCTATATGCATCCTTTAATCTAATGTCATTATCTTGTATCTGCTGTTCATCCATGAATAGTTCTTCTGCTAATTCACAATAATAATACGATGCTTCATAATCAACAGTGCTGTTCTTAAACGTAGCATGATCAATAACAAGGACGGTTTTCACTTCATGTTCTTCCATACAGCATGAGCAGATTCTTTTTTCACTTTTTATGATCTTCATATCTTTGAAAACACCTCCTGTTTTTTCTTATAAGGGAATAATTCCGGAGTAAATGCCTTCTCTGCAAAATGAAATGACATTACAAAAGCGGTTGTATTTCCATACAAACCTAGCAGTTCAACCCTTATCTTAATATATACATCTTCTGTCCCGTTATAGACCTTTCCAAACTCACGCATCTCACTTCTTTTAGGAAATCTTATATCTTTTACTGTTTGCATATAGTCTTCCACAGATAAATTTAATAATTCTCTTTTTAACGCATCTACAGGGTTTTCGTCTGGAAACAACTTATTTACAGTGTATTGATTTGTATATTTTTCGTCACGATTATCATCAACAACGCGCTTAGCCTGAAATTTAATCTGGGCACCATTATTTAATGCAAATTTCAAATCTTGAATATAAGCTTTTACGTCTAACTCGCTTTCAATTCGAGCTTTTGTTTCTTCACCCAACTCATCACCTCCGTAGTATCAATTGATACCTATATAATATATCTATTATTAATTTTTGTCAACTATCAGCCCCATAATGGATAGCGTCAAGGTTACTCAAGTAATCATTGCACTTTATCTCATATAGACTAAGTAAAGTAAGCTTATAAAACATAAAAATTTAATATAAAAAAGAGCAGAAGTCTTGCCTTCTGCTCTAAATTCATTACTTTGCGTAATCGGTAGCTCTGGACTCACGAATAACGTTGATTTTGATCTGACCCGGATACTCAAGCTCCGCTTCGATCTTCTTTGACAGCTCACGAGCAAGTAATACCATCTCGTCATCGTTAACCTTCTCGGGTATAACCATAACTCTGACTTCTCTACCTGCCTGAATGGCAAAGGATTTCTCAACTCCGTTAAAGCTATTCGAAATATCTTCCAACTGTTTAAGACGTGTAGTGTATGCCTCCAGAGTCTCTCTTCTTGCACCGGGACGGGCTGCAGAAATGGTATCTGCTGCCTGTACGATAATAGCAATAAGGCTCTGTGGCTCACAATCACCGTGATGTGACTCTACTGCATTAACAATAGTGGCATTTTCTTTGTACTTTCTACAAAGATCAGCACCCAGCTGTACGTGAGTACCTTCCTGCTCATGGTCTACTGACTTGCCGATATCATGAAGAAGTCCGGCACGCTTGGCGGTACGTACATCAGCACCTATCTCGGATGCGATGAGACCACAAAGTGTAGCTACTTCTACAGAGTGTCTAAGAGCATTCTGACCGTAACTGGTACGGAATTTCATGCGGCCAAGAAGTTTAATGAGCTCAGGATGAAGACCATGTACGCCACACTCCAGTGCAGCATTCTCGCCTTCCTCACGAATCATTGTTTCAACATCTTTTTGGGCTTTTTCTATCGTCTCCTCAATACGTGCAGGATGGATACGCCCGTCAGCAATCAAACGTTCAAGTGCAATACGTGCCACCTCACGACGAACAGGATCAAATCCTGACAGGACTACTGCCTCTGGTGTATCGTCGATAATGAGCTCAACACCGGTCATATTCTCGATAGTACGGATATTTCTACCCTCTCTACCGATGATACGTCCCTTCATCTCGTCTGTGGGAAGCTGTACTACAGAAATTGTAGATTCAGCCACATGATCAACAGCACATCTCTGAATAGCATTTACCAGGACTTCCTTAGCTTTTTTATCAGCCTCTTCCTTGGCCTGCTGTTCCAGATTCTTGATGAGGACTGCTGTCTCATGCTTTACTTCATCCTCTACTGATTTTAAGAGATATTCCTTAGCTTGTTCGGAGGTCAGACCTGAGATACGCTCCAGCTCCTTCAGCTGCTCCTGACGGCCTGCGGCTACTTCAGCCTGCATTTTGTCCAGTTCAGCTTCCTTTGCTGCGAGCTTTACATCTCGTTTCTCCAGTGCTTCCGCTTTCTTGTCGATAGCCTCTTCCTTTGTCAGGATACGCTTCTCATAACGTTGTACTTCTGCTCTACGCTCCCGGCATTCTCTCTCCACCTCATTCTTAGCTTTGAGATTTTCTTCCTTGGCTTCAAGTAAAGCCTCACGCTTTTTAGTCTCTGCTGTCTCCAGGGCATCCTCTAAGATCTTTTTGGATCTCTCTTCTGCACTGCCGACAGTAGCTGCATACTTCTTGTTATTGCTGGAAATAGCTGCATTCCAGGCTACAAGAAATGCAATAAGAAAAGCAACTGCAAAGGCAACGACTCCGACAACTATGGTAATAGTGTAATCACCCATAGCGGGAACCTCCTGTTAAGTTGTAGGAAGTGGACATAATTATTACAATTATGTAACACTTAAAGAAAATTATATCTATTATAAATAACAATGTCAAGCAAATGGGGAAAAAAAGTGTGACACGTCCCCTGTGTCACACTTTTTTATATTTATTTACTTCACTGCTACCTTCAGTGTTACACCGTCTACCTTGTAGTAAACATATCCGTCGGAAAGCTTGGATAATGTAACAGCACTGTTGGCCTCTACTACTACCTGCATATCACTGCCGTCTAAATGAGCCTTCATCAGCTTGTTACCGTCTGCATAGTACCAGAAGGTATCGGAGTAAACCATCTTACCCTTAATATCATGTACGAACCAGTTATCAAATCTGCTGCTGGTACAGTGTACGGTCAGAATATTCTGCTCCCAAGTTCTGTAATTATAATGCTTCTTTGTCAAAACATTCTGGAACTGATTATCAGATCTTAAGAAGAAGTAATGTTTGCCATACTTGGACGCCAGTGTATCATCCCAGGTAGAGTCTACCTGATACCAGCTACCATCCAGCTTCACAGCTGTCCACATGTGATTCATATCTTCAGATACTATCTGTCTGTAATCAATACCCACCTGTTTTAACAGGAGTCCGTAAGCCAGGGAATATGACATACATACGCCCTTACCGTATGCAAGAATGCCCCATGTGCTGTGAGCGCCGTCTGCTTCGCTTACATAGGTGCCCTTATCCATAAGAAAATCATGAAGTACCAGAGCCTTATCCAGGTCTGTCATGTCATTCTTTACCAGTGCCATAGCATCAGCTACAGCTTTTTTCATATCGTTATATCTGGTCAGGAAATTATCATCAAATCCTTCGATTTTTGTAGTTGTGAGGTACAAGCCCTTCTTTGTGGTTTTTGTAAAAAGATATACTTCTCTGCTCTCGTAGGCGATGCATCCCTTGCCGTTTATTGCTTCATTCCAAGCCTTGCTGTTCATAGTAGATGTTACATGGAATCTGCTGATATCTACCGGATTCTCTTCTGCATTTTCCAGCATAGCCACATATACTTCTGTCAGAGTATTACATTTAGAATAATCAAATGCAGCCTGTGTAGGTATAGGAGTAGCTGTAGGCTTTGGAGTAGATGTTGCTGTAGGCTTTGGAGTAGAAGTAGCTGTAGGCTTTGGTGTGGATGTAGCCATGGGCTTCGGTGTAGATGTCGCTGTAGGCTTTGGTGTGGAAGTCGCTGTAGGTTTTGGTGTAGATGTTGCTGTTGGCTTTGGTGTATATGTCGCTGTTGGTACAGGTGTATTTGTCACAACAGGCTCCTCTATTGATGGAGCTTCCGCCTTATTAGCCTTATGTCTGATAGTGATAATAGGCTTAATGACACCACTTGCCACAGACATATAATTAATGAGTACAGATGCAGACTTTTCATTAACTGCATTGTATAAAGAAAGTCTTACAGCATCACAGCCATCAGGGATTGCTACTTCTTCACCATTATCAACAGAGCCAATATATTTAACCTGTGAGTTACTCTTTGTATTGATAGCGCTCACAATAAATTTATACTCTTTGTTATTGGTATTGAAGACAAGCACGTCACCGGCCTCTACCGCTACTTCTTTTACCAGACCTATTCTATATGAATTATAGGAAAAAGTAAGGCCGTCCTTATCCCATGCTTTACCAAAGTTCCATAATTCGGCAGCTTTAAGATCTACAGTCTGAACTTCAGCTGCTTCATATGTATTTTTAGTTGTGTCAGCATCAACGAATACGTTGGCACTGCAAAAAACACTGCTGATTACGATTGAAATAGTAAGAATTGTGATTAGAAAGTTTTTAAGATGTTTCATCGTGCACCTCCGCGGATTATTAAATCCCCAGGAGCACATATTTTCCAAAAAATAACCCTTGGCTGCTATTGCAGTCAAGGGTCTTTGGTCAGATATATGTACTCTGGCAACCGGCTGTCATTCTATTCCAATAGAGAAGACCCTTGGCTTTGCGTCCTTGTCTTTCGACAAGTTTGCTCTTTTCAGTTCGTGCATTTAATGTAGCACGTATTCAAAATTAAGAAAATAGGGCGATGGTCCCGAAAACTGGCGGAATAATCACATTTTAGCCGGAGTTTATAGCGGGTTTATACTTTTATTACACTTAGACTTTGTCCCCTACTCTACCATTTCGCCTAAGTAATAGAAGCCTTTACATTCGTTAAGCTTAACATTTACCAGCTTTCCAATAAGCTCATCACAGCCTTTAAAGTGTACCAGCAGATTATTTGAAAGACGGCCTGTTACAAGGCCTTCTTCCGCTTCATTTTTCTCCTCTACCAGTACCTCTACTGTGGCGCCGGTAAGCTTATTGGCAGCTTTTTCGGAAGAAGTCTTACAGATAGCCAGTAAGCGGTCAAAACGTTCTTTTATAACAGCTTCATCTACCTGATCTTCGTATTTGGCAGCTACAGTGCCTTCTCTTTTGGAGTAAATAAAAGTAAATGCCGAATCATAGCCTGCCTTCTCTACTACATCGCAGGTATCATTAAAATCTTCTTCCGTTTCTCCTGGGAAGCCAACGATAATATCAGTAGTGAGGGCTGTATCCGGAAGCTCTCTTCTTATTTTTTCTACCAGTGCCAGATAGTCCTCTTTGGTATAATGACGGTTCATTCTCTTTAAGAGCTTGGTGGATCCGGACTGAAGAGGCAGATGGATATGTCTGCATATCTTTGGCTCTTCCTTCATGACTTCTATCAGGTCATCGGACAGGTCCTTGGGATGAGGTGTCATAAAGCGGATACGCTTAAGTCCATCAATGCGAGCTATACGACGAAGGAGCTCAGCAAAGGTACAAGCTACCTCCAGGCCCTTACCATAGGAATTTACATTCTGGCCTAAAAGCATGACTTCTACTATGCCATTATCTACCATATCACGAATCTCATTTATGATATCTTCAGGCTTTCTGCTTTTCTCACGGCCTCTGACGTAAGGTACGATACAGTAGGAACAGAAATTATCGCAGCCGTACATAATATTTACGCCTGCTTTAAAGGAAAACTTTCTGGCAGATGGCAGGTCTTCTACTATCTCCTTATTGTCTTCCATTATTTCATAAACAGTCTTACCATTGCCAAAAATATCCATGTATAAGAGCTCTGCCAGCTTGTAGATATTATGGGTACCAAATACCAGGTCTACAAATCTGTAGCTTTTTTTAATCTTCTCTACCACATGCTTTTCCTGCATCATACAGCCGCATAAAGCTATACGCATATATGGATTTTTTTCCTTAAGTGTACCCAGATAGCCTATACGGCCATATACTCTGGTATTGGCATTTTCACGGACGGTACAGGTGTTGTAAAGCACAAAATCAGCTTCCTCATTGTCCTTTTCCACATATCCTATAGTCTCCAAAATACCGGAAAGCTTCTCACTGTCCTTGGCATTCATCTGACAGCCAAAGGTCTGAACGTGATATGTGAGGGGGCGTCCTGCCTTTTCACATTCTGCCTTGTACCAGCCCCTTAAAACATCCATAAAGTACTGCTGGCGCATAGGTTCAGTGTCAGGTGCCGCCATGTATTCTTTTGTCATATAGTTATTTATCATCTTATCTGTCCATTACCTAAAATAATATATTTGATGGTGGTGAGTTCCTTTAAGCCCAGTGGCCCTCTGGCATGCAGCTTCTGGGTAGAGATACCTATCTCGCAGCCCATACCAAATTCTCCACCATCAGTGAATCTGGTAGATGCATTTACATATACGGCTGCAGAGTCCACTCCCTGCAAAAATGCTGTTGAAGCCGCATAATTTTCAGTAATAATGCTTTCAGAGTGGCCGGTAGAATGGTCATTTATCCAGTCTATAGCCTCATCTACACTGCCATGAACTATTTTAAGCGATATTTTTTTATCCAGGTATTCCCTGTAAAAGTCCTCGTCTGTGGCTCTTTCTATGCCGGGAAGGATAGCCTTGGCTTTAGCATCTCCATAGATGGTAACACCATTTCCCACTACCAGCATATCGTATAAAAGTGGCAAAAAGTCCTCTGCAATCTCACTGTCAACTACCAGTGATTCTATAGCATTACACACACCTAAGCGTTGCAGCTTGGCATTTTTAATGATATCCAAAGCTTTGGTAAAATCAGCATTTCTCTCTACATATACGTGACAGTTTCCCTCCCCCGTCTGGATGCAGGGTACAGTGGAATTCTCTATACAGGAGTGAATCAGATTATGTCCGCCACGAGGGATAATAAGATCTACGTACTCATTCATTCTCATAAGCTCGATGGCATATTCCCTGTCTGTTACCTCTACTAAAATAAGGGCATCTTCAGGTACATTGGCCTGCTTAAGTCCGCATCTTAAAGCATCTGCTATAGCTATATTGGAATTGATACAGTCTGACCCGCCTCTTAATATGCAGGCATTACCTGACTTGAAGCAAAGAGCAAATGCATCAGAGGTCACATTGGGCCTGGACTCATATATAACGCCTATAACGCCTATAGCCACTCGCTGTTTGCCTATCATAAGCCCATTGGGACGCTTCTCCATGGAGATTACCTCTCCTACCGGGTCAGAAAGAGCTACTACATCCGTGATACCCTTGGCCATGGCTTCTATACGAGAATCATTAAGCAACAATCTGTCCAAAAGTGCCTCGCTCATGCCATTTTTTTTAGCATTAGCCATATCTATGGCATTAGCTTCCAATATCTCTGTTTTTCTGTCCAGTAGAAATTTGGAGGCCGTAATAAGTGCGGTATTTTTCTGTTCTGTAGATAGTTTTCTAAGGAGTTTTAAAGCATTTTTGCTTCTTTTTCCTATGGATTCAATATAATCGCTCATATAGTCTCCCTTTCAGAAAGTTGACACAGGGACGTTTCTAACTGTCAACTTTTTACTTTACAACATCTCTGAATGAATAGTCAGGGTCATAGTCGGCCAGGAACCAGGTACCCACTTCTTCACCGGCCAAAATTCGTCTTATATTTTCTACCTCTTCACCGTTACAAATCACCATGTCTGCACCGCTTTTAGTAGAAATGCCTGCTGCTTTAAGCTTGGTCTGCATACCACCGGTACCTACATTACTGGAAGAATCCTTGCCCATGGATACTATACCGTCCGTCAGCTTCTCCACTTTGGCAATAAATTTAGCATCTTTATTTTTATTTGGGTCATCGGTATACAAGCCTTCGATATCAGACATAAGTATTAAAAGATCTGCCTTTATCATGGCTGCCACATAGGCAGACAGTGTATCATTATCACCTATTTCGATTTCATCTGTAGAGATAGTATCATTTTCATTTACGACAGGAATGACCCCCATCTGGAAGAGCTCGTCTAAAGTATTGGTAGCATTCTGATATGATACGTCCCTTATAAAGGTGAATTTGGTCAGCAGTATCTGGGCACAGGGCTGATTATACTCGGAAAACAGCTTCTGATAGGTGGTCATAAGGCTGGCCTGACCTATAGCTGCACATGCCTGTTTGCATGAAATGGTGCGTGGCTTGGTCTTGAGACCAATAGCCTGCCTGCCCACTGCAATAGCACCTGACGACACCAGCACCACTTCTTTCCCCTGATTGTGGATATCGGTAAGTATACGCACCAGCTTTTCCAGCTTGGTGTAGTCCACATTACCTGTTTCCTTATGGGTAATGGTGGAGCTGCCTACTTTTATTACTATTCGCTGTCTGTCCTTTAGTCTGTCTCTTTCCTGCATAATGTCCCCATCCTGCTCTCTTTAAAAAGCCTTATATTTTTTAGCAATAGCTTCAAAAACTTTAATGCCGTCTACGGCTGCTGAAGTAATGCCACCGGCATAGCCTGCCCCTTCACCGCAGGGGTACAGCCCGTGCACAGGCGCCTCCAGCTCTTCATTTCTCTCTATACGTACCGGGCTGCTGGTACGGGTCTCTACTCCAGCTAAAACAGCATCTGCTCTGTCATAGCCCTTGATTTTCCTACCAAAATCATGAATTCCGGTGATTATATCATTTCTTACATAGGATGGCAAGCAGTCTGATATATCTGAAAGCTTGTAACTTCCCTTTATACAAGGCTCCACCTCTCCCAGAACATTAGATCTGACTCCTTTTTCAAAATCCGAAAAAAGCTGTACAGGTACGGCTCCGTTTTCAGCCATAAAAGCCTTTTCTTCCCACTTTCTTTGGAAATACATACCTGCTAAAGGACCTGTAAAGCCCTCAGCCTCAAAATCAGCCGGCTCTACCTGGACTACCAGAGCTGAATTGGCATTTCTTTCATCACGCCCCGCATTACTCATACCATTTACCACCAGGCGCTTTTCCTCTGAGGATGCATTTACTACAAATCCTCCGGGACACATACAGAAAGAATAAATCCCTCGTTTGTCCCCGCCTTCGCCTGTCAGCTTATAATCTGCAGCAGGCAGCTTATTAAAAGCTTCGCCGTACTGGCTCCTGCCTATCATACTCTGAGGATGTTCTATCCTGACGCCTATAGCAAAAGCCTTGGATGACATTATAAGCGGCTTACCTGAAAGCATCATGAAAGTATCTCTGGCAGAGTGACCGATGGCTAAAATAGCTACCTCTGTCTCTATTATATCCCGATTATTTACCTGAAGTCCTGTAATATTATTATTCTTATCCAGTAAAATGTCTGTAACACAGGAAGAAAACCTGAATTCAGCTCCGTTTTTAATAGCATCTTCTCTTATATTTTTAACTATTTTCTTTAGTTCATCGGTGCCCAGATGAGGCTTATTTTGATACATGATGGCAGGATTGCCGCCATGCTCTGCAAATATTTCCAGTACCTTTCTTATACGGCCTGTTTTATCTTTTACCTGAGTATTAAGCTTACCGTCGGAAAAAGTACCTGCTCCGCCTTCTCCGAAC